>JBOHCP010000228.1:0-7943 GCA_050698875.1 Streptosporangiaceae bacterium
TCGTAGAAGCGCGGATAGCGCATCGGCCGCAGGGTCAGTTCAAAGCCGGGGTCGAGCAGACTCATTGGCAGGCCTCGCAGGTCTGGGGGTTCTCGAGCGAACAGGCCACCGCTGCGCGCTCGGCGGATTCGCCGGCCGCAGCCGCCACGGCGCCGGCCGACACGGCGCCGGCCGACACGGCGCCGGCCGACACGGCGCCGGCCGATACCATGTCGCCAGCCCCGCTGTCCTGGCCAGACCGGCCGACTGGACTGTCCGGAAACGGCCAGGCCGGCCCCGAGCAACGGGCCGGGCGCTACTTCCTGGCAGGCTCGCTCGCGGTATTCCTCGCTGGTCTTGGCACCGCCGCGTTCATCGCCGGCGGCGAGCCACAGCCCCAGGCCCCGACCCCGCCGGTGGCCCCATCGGTCGACGTCATGGTGTTCCCGCACGGTCCAGTCAGCGACATCGGCACGGCACCGCCGATCGTGCGGCCGTCGAGCCTGCGGCCGCGGCCGGCCCTTTCTGCCGCGCATACCGCGCACACCAGGACGTAACCCGGCCGCTGCGTAGCCTGCCCTGGCCGCGGGCAAGATCCAGCGAGCAGGCTGGGGCCCGCCCGGTCGGCCGGGTCCGGGGGAGGCAGGTTGTGGCAGGCCCTGGCTTTACCGCTGTCTCGCTGAGTACCGCAGATTACCGGCGCCGACGGCTGCCGCGGGGCTGGCGGCTGGCGGCCGCGGTTGGCGCGCTCGTCCTGGTGTGCACCGTCGCGGGAGGGGTGGCCGGCGGGTATCTGGCCACCAGGATCACTCAGAGTCCGCTCGATCAGACTTATGACCTGCGCCCGCTGCCGCCCGCTCCGGCCAGCCAGGCGGACAACTCCGTTGCCGCGATCGCTGCGAGGGACACCCCCGGCGTCGTGATGATCAAGGTCGACGGCGGAGCAGGTACGGCATCAGGTTTCGTCATCAGCGGCGGCTACATCGTCACCAACAACCACGTCGTGACCCTGGACGGCGAGGCGCAGGGCTCGTCGCTGCAGATCGACCTCAGCAACGGAGCAACCGTCGCGGGACAGCTCGTCGGCACCGACCCTTACTCCGACATCGCCGTGATCAGGGCTGCGGGCGTATCCGGCCTTCCGGCCCTGCCCCTCGGGAACTCGGCGAGCGTAGCCGTGGGCGACCCCGTGATCGCGATCGGCTCGCCGCTCGGCCTCGCCGACACGGTGACCAGCGGCATCGTCAGTGCACTGCAGCGGCCGGTCGAGCCAGGCGGAACGGGCGGCGCGGCACCTGAGGCTTTCTTCGACGCGATCCAGACCGATGCCCCGATCAACCCCGGTAGCTCCGGCGGTCCGCTGGTCAACGCCCAGGGCCAGGTGATGCGCAGGGACGTAGGGGGGTTATCCTGGCTGGTCACGATTTGCCCAGATTGCGCGGGCCAAGGAGACTGGAGAATGGGCCGCGATTCGCGTCAGGCGTCGGCGTGGACGCGGCGCTCGACACGCTCGGGGGCGACCCGCTCACCGGAGCCCAGGGCGGCAGCATCGGGCTCGGTTTCGCGATCCCGGTCAACCAGGCGCGCCGTGTCATCGTGCAGTTGATCCGCACCGGGCACGCCACCCACTCGGTCATCGGCGCGGCCCTGAACGGCGCCTATTCAGGCGCTGGTGCGCAGATCGCGACCGATGGCCCGGGGGGTCAGCGGGCCGTGACTGCGGGGGGTCCGGCGGCGAGGGCCGGGTTGCAGCCCGGTGACGTCATCATCAGGCTGGGCAACGTGCCGGTCGATAACGCCGACTCGCTGGTCGACGCCGTCAGGTCGCTGCCGCCCGGATCCCGGGTCGAGGTCACCTTCGTCCGGCAAGGGTCCACGCTGCGGACGTCGGTCCGGCTGGGCTCGGCCCCGTCATAGCCGACCGCGGTCGGGCCGGCAGCGCCGAGGGATTCTGCTGACCGGCGGTCACGGGCTAGGCTGGGCGAAGCGGGCCGTGGCCTGCTCGACCTACCTCGCGGAGCCTGCCGGTGCTGCTAGACCTGAACTTCACCAAGCTGCTCGTGCTTGGAGTAGTCGCGCTGATCGTCTTCGGGCCAGAGCGGCTGCCGGCGATCGCAGCCCAGGCGGGGCGCGCGCTACGCGAGATGCGCAAGCTGCTCGACGGTGCTAAGTCGGAGTTGCAGGAGAACCTCGGGCCCGAGTTCAGCGATTTCGACATCGCCGATCTCAATCCGCGGCACTTCGTGCGCAAGCACCTCGTGGACGAGGTCACCGGCGACGGCGTCCTGGTCAACGCGTTCAATGACGTCCGCAACGCTGCGACCGGGACGGTCAGGGGTAGCAACGGTACGGGTAATGGGTTGGCCGCACCGTTGCCGGCGCTCAGCCTGCCCCCCGGCGAGCGGCCGCCATTCGACGCCGAAGCCACCTGAGGCCAGGCGGCCCGGTCAGACCGGAGTCAGCCCGAGCTGCCGTCCGGCCAGGCTGCGGCTGCGGCTGGCAAGTTCTTCGGCCACCTTCCAGAGCTGCCGAGCGGCCGGAGAGTCCGGGTCGGACAGCACGAGTGGCAGACCTGTATCCCCGGCCTCGCGCAGCCTGGTATCGATCGGCACCTCGCCGAGCAGCGGGACCGGCGTGCCGGTCAGCCTGGTCAGCGTCTGCGCGACTGCCAGGCCGCCGCCGGAGCCGAAGACGTCCACCCGCTCGCCGCAGTGCGGGCAGGGCAGATAAGACATGTTCTCGATCACGCCGACCACGCGCTGGTGCAACTGCGCCGCGAGCGTGCCGGCCCGCTCAGCCACCTCGGCGGACGCCACCTGCGGCGTCGTGACGACGATCAGCTCGCTGCCCGGCACGAGGTGCGCCGTGGAGATCGCTATGTCGCCGGTGCCCGGCGGCAGGTCCAGCAGCAGGACGTCCAGATCACCCCAGTACACGTCGGCCAGGAACTGCTGCAGCAGCCGGTGCAGGATCGGCCCGCGCATGGGCAGCGGCTCGTTGCCGCGCTTCAGCATGCCGCTGGAGATGGCCCTGACGCCGTGTTTCGTCGGTGGCATGATCATCTGCTCGACCTGGGTCGGCCGGTCGGTCACACCGAGCATCCGCGGCACTGAGTGCCCGTAGATGTCGGCGTCCAGCAGCCCGACCTTCAGGCCCAGGTCGGCCAGCGCGACGGCCAGATTGACGGTCACCGACGACTTGCCGACGCCGCCCTTGCCGCTGGCAACGGCGTAAACCTTAGTGAGCGAGCCTGGCAGCGCGAACGGGATCTCCTTCTGCTGCTGGCCACCCCGCAGCTGGGTCTGCAACTCGCGCCGCTGCTCCTCGCTCATCACGTCGAGTTCGACCCGGACCGCGGTGACAGCGGGCAGCTTGCCCACCGCGGCGGTCACGTCCCTCGTGATCGTGTCGCGCAGCGGGCAGCCCGACACGGTCAGCCAGACTCCGACGACTACCACGCCGCCCGGCGTCACTTCGATGCTTTTGACCATGCCCAGCTCGGTGATGGGGCGATGGATCTCCGGATCGTTGACGGCCGAGAGTGCGCTCGCCACCTGCTCGGGGGTGGGCAGCACCACGCTGCCGGCCGCTGGTCGTGAGTCCGTGGACATGGTCCCATGCTACGGCGGGCATCTGCGTGCTAATCCGCCCTAGTCCGGTGGAGCCTGGCCGGCCGCCTGGTGGAGTCCGCCGTGATCTTTGCCACGCCGCGCTGAGTCGTGGCGTCTGGCTCTAAAGTTCGGCTCCCGCAACATCAGCGGCACCGGAGCCAGTCCCGCACGCCGCCGCTCGCACATCCGCACCAACCGCTCTGCGCTCGAGCTCATAGTCCGATGGTAGCGACTGTCACTCGAAACGATCATTGAGAAACCACCGTTGTGCAGGCCCGACGATCACCGTCACTCCGCGGCACGCGCTGGATGGCCTCGGGTAGGGGATCAGGATGGGCTGGCTCTGTCGTGTCCCCTTGCTCACGGACCTTTTTCGCCTGATGTCCGAATTACAGACAGTGACGACGGATGATCACGAGATCTCGTCGCTTTGTCGTTCGCCGGGCCGCCACACTCTCGGCCTGGCGGACGTGACGCGGACGATCAGGTACGCAGGCAGCGCGGTCAGGGCGGGCGCGCTGGTGCAGATGCTGGCGCAGCAGGGCGCGGGCCGGCGGACGGCCGAGTGCCGGGTGAACCCTGTTCCCCTGGCCCGAAGGGATTTCTCCTTGCCGCGTATGCTCGGGCAGCGTGACGGCACGCGCGTACCGGCCGAGGCGGGCGACCCTGGCGGTGCCCGGCAGCAACCCGCGATTCGTGGCCAAGGCGCGCGGGCTCGGTGTCGATGAGGTATTCCTCGACCTCGAGGATGCCGTGGCGGTCGCGGAGAAGGAGCGGAGCCGTGGTCTGGTGGCCCAGGCTCTGCGCGAGGACGGCTGGGGCTCCAAGATCAGGGCGGTCCGCATCAACGACGTGCGCACGGGCTGGGCGTACCGCGACGTCATCGACGTAGTCGAGCAGGCCGGGCGGTGGCTCGACTCGGTCGTGCTGCCCAAGGTGACCGGACCGCTGGATGTTGGCTGGCTGGACCTGCTGCTCAGCCAGCTTGAGCAGGCCACCGGCCTGCCGCCGGGGCGGATCGCGATCGAGGCGCAGATCGAGGACGCGGCCGGGCTGGTCAATGTGGAGGCGATCGCGGCAGCGTCGCCCCGGCTGGAGGCCCTGATCTTCGGCCCGGCCGACTTCATGGCGAGTATGGGCATGCGGTCGCTGACCGTTGGAGCGCCGCCGGCTGGCTACGCAGGCTGGGACGCGTTTCACTACGCCCATCTGCGCATCCTGACGGCCGCTCGGGCCAGCGGACTCCAGGCCATCGACGGCCCGTTCGCGGCCATCGCGGATGTCGACGGACTGGCGGCGAGCGCCGCCAGCGCCGCGGCGCTCGGCTTCGACGGCAAGTGGGTGCTGCATCCGGGCCAGATCGAAGCGGTCAACGGAGAGTTCTCACCAACGCAGGCCGAGTATGACCGGGCCGAGCTGATCATCGAGGCGTATGAGTACTACACCGGCGTGCAGCGGCGCGGCGCCGCCATGCTGGCCGGGGAGATGATCGACGAAGCGTCGCGCAAGCTCGCCCTCGTCACCGCCGTCCGCGGCCGTGCGGCCGGGCTGGCCAGGACGCAGCGGTTCGAGCCGCCGGGCTAGGCGCGCGCCGCGGCGAACCTGGTGCGCGGCCGGTCCGGCGGCCGCCAGGGGGTGACCACCATCGAGTTGTTCTTCGACCTGGGTATGTGTTCGCCGTCACCCAGCTATCGCACTACCTGCTCCATCACCTCGCGTTCATCAGCACCAGCGGAACGCAAACGGTCTTGGCTTGACACGGCTGAGGCTCGCGTCGTCGGCGACGGCGACGGCGACGGACGCGTCGGCCTTGGATGGGTAGGGCTGGGGTCTGGCGGGTCGAGCGGTATCCGCAGCCTGATCTTGACGTTCCAGCCAGTGACGTGGATGTCTTCGATCAGCAGTCGCAGCAGCTGCTGCCGCTGAGGACGGTCGAGCTGGTCGATCACTTCGCAGATCTGCCGGGCGAAGTCGGTGACGCGGCGCCGGAGCAGGTTCCCGTGAGCGAGCGCGGTGCGCTCGGCGGCGAGGCTGTCACGTCTGGCTTGCAGGTCGCGCAGGCGCGCGGCGACTTCGCCGGAGCGGCGGTGCAGCTCGGGCAGGTCGATGAGCCCGGCCTGGTAGAGGTCGGCCAGCCGGCGTCGTTCGGCGGTAGTGGCGTCGGTCTTGCGGTCGAGGCGGGCGAGCTCGGCGGCGAGCAGCTCGTCGTCGGGGATCGGGGCGGTGACCGCGATGGCTTGCTCGCCGGCCAGCAGCATCTGGGGCTGGGTGAGCGCGGCCCGGATCTGGTCGAAGACGTATTCGTCGAGCGCGTCAGCGCGGATGTTGCGTTCGGGGCAGCGGCGGTCTTCCCCGCCGGCGCGCAGCGGGTCGTGGTTGCGGCAGTAGTAATAGCGGTGCCAGCTGCCGTTGCGGCCGCGCATCTTGTGGCAGTTGGTGCCGACGTTGCAGGCTCCGCACTTGACCAGGCCCTTGAGCAGCCATTCGCCGGGTTCAGCGCGGCGCGGGCTCCACTTGGCGTTGTCGTAGGCGACGCGGGCGGCTGCCTCGAATTGCTCGTCGGCGATGATGCGGGGGCAGTCGATCGGGATCCATTCCTCCCGCGGGCGCGGGACCTGCCGGGTGCGCCGGACCGGCCGCGGATCGGCGATGGTCTCGGTGCGGTTGAAGTAGACCCGGCCTATGTAAGCCTCGTTGCCCAGCAGCCGGCACAGGGTGGAACTTCCCCGGGTTGCCTTCCCCGTTGGTGAGGCGACGCGGTCGGCGTTGAGCCGCCGGCAGATCTCGCGGACCGTGACACCCGCGGCCCGGTCGGCGAAGATTCGCCGGACTACCGCGGCCTCGGGCTCGTAGATCTCCAGATGCGCCGCGGCGGCGCTGGTGCGGGCGACCCGCCGGTAGCCGTAGGCGGTCTTCCAGGTGGTGACCTCTCCGGCGCGGGCGCGGAACAGCTTGCCGCGCCGGTACCGTTCGGCGATCTTTGCCTTCTCGTACTCGGCGATCACGCCCTGCACCTGGGTCAGAAGCACCGCTTGCGGGTCGCCGGCGGCCAGGTCGGGGGCGTCGGTGAACCGCACCGCGACCCCGAAGCGGGCCAGCTCATCCAGGACGAGAACCTGGTAGGCGTAGGCGCGGGCGAGCCGGTCCGGGGACAGGCACCACACCTGCTCGAACAAGCCGGCCTCGGCGGCATCGCGCAGCGCGTCCAGGCCCGGCCGGTCCAGCCGTGCGCCGGACTGACCGTCGTCGACGTATTCGCCGGCCAGCTCATCCCCGGATCCGGTCACGCGCTCGCGCAGCACCTGCAGCTGGGAGCCGATCGTGCCGCGCTCGGCCTGCCGCTCGGTGGACACCCGCGCGTAGATGGCAACCTTCACCGCTGTGCCTCCTGGATCAGGTCAGCAACCGCAACCGGCTCGGAGCAGTGCGGGCACGGGCCGCCCGGGCCGACGCGCCGGGCGAAGGTGGCGCAGTCATAGCAGTACTGCTCGCCGACCGGCGGCCGCTGCCCGCAGTCCGGGCACTCGTAGATGGTGTGCTCGCGGCGCGGCCGCGGGGCGGGCACGCCGGCCGGGATCAGCTGGTCCTGGTGGCGCCGCCGGAACGCGGTCTTGCGGCACCGGTCACCGCAGTACCGCTGCCGCCCGGCGGGCGCGAACCGGGCCTGGCAGACCGGGCAGGTCATCGTCCCTGCATCGTCCCGCGACGGGGCCGGCGGCTGGTCCGGCGGCGGGGCGCCATCCCGCTGGGCGGGCGCCCGTGCGCTGAGGGCGGCCTTCATCGCTGACCCCCGATCGCGGCGGGCCGCCGCTGAAACGCGGCGGCTTCGAGCAGGAACTGGTAGCCGGCGGCCAGCGCGGTGATCCGGTCGTCGGCATAGGGATTCCACGCCGCCCGCGCCGCGCCGGGCAGCTCCCCGGCGAACACCGGCTCGCTCACCGGCCAGGCGATCAGCCCGGCCAGCCCGCGCCGCGCGAACCGTGCCGCGGCAAGGTCATCGGGCAGCACGCCATGCCCGAGCAGGTGCGCGCGCAGCCTCTCGTAGTCGTCCTGCGCCGCCTCGGCCGGCGGCCAGAACGACCGGGCGCTCACCGGGCCCGGGCCCGCTCGATGGTCCGCCGGTGCAGCCGCACCCCGAACCGGTCCGCGACCTGCTCGGCCAGCTGGCCCGGCCCCGCGTCCGCAGCGCGGATGAACTCCACGACCTCCGGGCGAAGCTTCACCGGTCCGCGGCGGCCGCGCCGCTCGTCGAGCAGCCCGGACATGCCCGCCTGCGTGAACGACGCCAGCACCAGGTAGAACGCTGCGCGCGAATAGCCGTGCGCTGCGGCGGCGTCGGTGACCGGCCGTCCG
>JBOHCP010000229.1:0-7907 GCA_050698875.1 Streptosporangiaceae bacterium
GGTGCTCCCCGTGCCGGAGGACATCGACGCGCGAGTGGCGAACCTCACCCTGGCGTCGCTCGGCACCAGGATCGACACGCTCACCGAGGAGCAGCTGCGCTACCTGGAGTCGTGGCAGCAGGGCTCCTGAGTCATGCGGGCGGAACGAAGCCGACGGACGGCGAGCACGGCGGACAGGTACGCGGTCGGGGGCGTCCCTGCCGGAGAAGGGGGACTGACCTGCGCGGCGACCGCGTTGGCCAGGTGAACGCCGAGCGCGTCTCTGGCCTGCGGGCTGAGCTCGCCGAAACCGGCGCGGGTAGCCTCCCCGCTGCCTCGGCGGTCTGCTCCGAAAGCCCGGCTACATGCAGCGATTGCGCCCAGACGGCCAGAGAGGCTCCGGGCCCGGGGACTATCGCGAAGGCTGCGGGCAGCGCCTTCCGGGCCGGCAGCCGCTCCTGGAGGACATAGGTTCCGGCGAAGAAGTCACCGACTCGCTTGCCACGGCTGCTCGCGAGCGAACAGATCAGCGCGATCGGGGGGAGAAGCCAGGCTCGATGACGCCGGCGAGTGCCCGCACGAAGGCTTGCCGGAACCGCACCGGGCTGCCGTCGTCGCCCACGACCCGCGCCACCGCGGCCGGACGCGCCTACCTTGACCTGCGCAAGAAGGCACGCCAGCAGCGCCGAGCGGTCGACGCCACCAGAGCGATAGCAGCGACGGCCGGTAGATCGACCGGTCCAGTTCGCGTCGCGCCAGGTCCCTCGCCTGGTCGCGGCCGATCCTAGGACCCGCCGCTGCCCGTCATCGCTGCGAGATCCTCGCGGCTACCACGCCGCCGGTGCCGAAGTCCGCGCCGCCGCGGGCTGCCAGAGCGCGGCGAACTCGTCGCCGGTCATCGTCTGGTTCTGGGCGGCGTCCCGCAACGCCAGGTCCAGGCCCTCGCGCCGCATCCGCATGTCCGCGTACGGCAGCACTCGCCGGGGGCGGGTGGCTCGCCTGGCCGGGCGGCACCTGGCTCTCCGAGCCTGGCGGCATCTCCTCGGTCACGCGCTCTCCTTCACCGGGCCGATTGCAAAGCCGGGCCAATGCTCGTACCCCCGGCTAGTCGGCCGCCAGTAAACGGCCAGCGGCCAAACCATCTCCTCCGATGACGAACCGGAGCGCTGCTGCCGACGGGCCGGCGGCCGGGTGGCGCCAGTGGCGAGCGTGCAGGACACTCGGGATGTGATGACGAGCGAGACCGACGCGGCCGCTGGCCCGGCGACCAGGGGACCATGGCAGCCGAGATGACCGCGCTGCGGTGGCTCGACCCGCCGGACGGCCCGGCCGTCGTGCTGCTGGACCAGACCAGGCTCCCGGCCGAGGAGACGTATCTGACCTGTGCTGATGTCCCGCAGCTCGTCGACGCCATCGGCCGTCTCGTGGTCCGCGGTGCGCCCCTGCTCGGCGTGGCCGGGGCATTCGGGGTCAGCCTCGCCGCAATGCGCGGCGATGACGTCGAGGCCGCCGCGGCCGCGCTGGCCGCGGCCCGGCCGACTGCCGTGAATCTCGGCTGGGGCGTCCGCCGGGCGCTGGTGGCCTGGCGGGCGGCCGCGACGACGAACGGCTCCGTTCCCTCCCAGCAGGAACGCGCCATGGCTGCGCTGGCCGAAGCGCACGCGATCGCGGAGCAGGACGCCGCGGCCAGCGCCGCGATGGCCAGGCACGGGCTCGGCCTCGTGCCTCCTGGTGCCCGGATCCTTACGCACTGCAACACAGGCGGGCTGGTGTCGGCGGGAGCTGGCACCGCGTTCGCGGTCATCCTGGCCGCGCACCACGCGGGGCGGCTGGCGCGGCTGTGGGTGGACGAGACGAGGCCGCTGCTGCAGGGTGCCCGGCTGACGGCCTGGGAGGCTCGCCGGGCCGGTATTCCGCACTCGGTGCTCGCCGACGGCGCGGCCGGTTCGCTGCTGGCGTCCGGGCAGGTTGACCTCGTGCTCACCGGCGCCGACCGGATCGCTGCCGACGGCAGCGTGGCGAACAAGGTCGGTACCTACGGCCTCGCGGTGCTTGCCCGGCACCACAACGTGCCGTTCGCCGTGGTCGCGCCGGTCTCCACGGTGGACTTCGGCACGCCGGACGGGGCATCGATCACGGTAGAGCACCGGCCCGCCACGGAGATTGCCTGCCTGGCCGGACAGCCCGTCGCGCCGGCCGGTACGGAGGCGTACAACCCGGCGTTCGACGTCACTCCGCCCGAGCTGATCACGGCCCTCGTCACCGAAAAAGGGCTGATACACCCGGTCACTCCGGGTAATCTTCGAGTCCTGGGTACGCCAGACGGCGCTGGCCCGGGTCCCCAAAACCGCTGTCTACGTGGAACTATGAGGTCATGAAAGGTCGCGTGCTTGTCGTCGACGACGACAGCGCCCTCGCTGAGATGCTCGGCATCGTGCTGCGCGGGGAAGGTTTTGAGCCCAGCTTCGTCTATGACGGCGACAGGGCCATGGAGGTGTTCCGCGACTTCCGGCCCGACCTGGTGCTGCTGGACCTGATGCTGCCTGGCATGGATGGCATCGACGTGTGCCGCCAGATCCGGGCTGAGTCAGGAGTGCCCATCGTGATGCTCACCGCCAAGAGCGACACCGTCGACGTCGTGCTCGGCCTGGAGTCTGGCGCGGATGACTACATCGTCAAGCCGTTCCAGTCCAAGGTGCTCATCGCCAGGGTTCGGGCCCGGCTGCGCCGGACCGACGACCCGGCGCCGGAGACGCTGACGATCGGCGACGTGACGATCGATGTGGCCGGGCACTCGGTGCAGCGGGCGGGCGAGCCGCTCAACCTGACGCCACTCGAGTTTGACCTGCTGGTCGCCCTGGCCCGCAAGCCACGCCAGGTGTTCACCAGGGAGGTCCTGCTCGAGCAGGTCTGGGGCTACCGGCACGCTGCTGACACCCGGCTGGTCAACGTGCACGTCCAGCGGCTGCGGGCGAAGATCGAGAGAGACCCGGAGCGGCCGGAGATCGTCGTGACGGTCCGCGGCGTCGGCTACAAGGCGGGTCCGGGCTGATCGCGGCGGGCGCCCGCCTGGCCGCCGGCCGGTCGCGGGCGCGAGCCGATCATGCGGCGGGGAAGGGTCAATGCGGGCAGCAGCCAGTGTGATAGCCAGCCTTGAGGGCGGGCTGCGCGGACTGCGCCCGGCGCTGCGGCGCGGGCTAGCGCCGTCTGGCGGAGTGTCGCAGGACCTCGCGGCACCCTTCACTTCGGCGCTGCCGGCCGACGGCGTCCTGCCGGACCGCATGCTCCCTGAGGGGGTGCTGCGCGGCGCCGTCTTGCCCGAAGGCGAGCTGCGCGGTGCCGTCGTGCCTGACGGCGAGCTGCCCGACGGGGTGCCGCGCCCGTTGCGCGCGCCCGGAGCGCGGGTTCCGCTGGCCCTGGTCCGACCACGGCGGGCCGTCCGGACACCGCGCGGGTCGCACTGGGCTATCCGGCCGGCGCCATCAGGCTTGCGTGGCCGGCTGTGGCGGCTGAGCGACCGGTGGCGCCGATCGCTGCAGCTGCGGGTGATCACCGCCACCCTGGTGCTGTCGGCCGTCGTCGTCAGCGTGCTCGGCTACGTGCTGATGCAGCACCTGGTGACCGAGCTGTATGACGACAAGGTCCAGTCGTCGGTCAACATCGTCGATGCCGGGCTCGCCAGCGCGAGCGGGGTCGCCGCGTTCAACGAGAAGCCGAGCCCCCTGACCAGGCAGGCGATGGACAACCTCGCGCAGCAGCTGCGTTCCACCGGCGTCACTCCGTACGCGCTCGAGGTCACGCTGCCGACGGCAAGTCAGGGCCCGCCGGTGTACAGCGGCGGCGCGTCGGTCGGCTTCTTCCGGCCGCTACCGATTCTGCCAACGCCGCTCGTCAAGAAGGTGCTGACGGAGAACCCGGCCTACCATGCACCGCAGGTGTCCTGGGCGAGCATAGCGGTCGCATCCGGCAGCACGCCGGTTCCCGGCTTGCTCATCGGCGCCTCGTTTGGTTACGACTACCGCTACCAGCAGTATTACTTCTTCCCGCTGTCGGCCGAGCAGCACAGCATCGCCAGCATGCAGCGGACTCTGCTGCTTGTCGGGGTCGCCGTGGTCTTCCTGCTGGTCGCCATCGCCTGGCTGGTGACCCGATGGGTTGTGATCCCGGTCCGGCTGGCGGCTCAGGGCGCGCGGCGGCTAGCGGCAGGTGCGCTCAACCAGCGGATGGAAGTCCGGGGCACTGACGAGCTCGCCGCGCTGGCCATGTCCTTCAACGAATTGGCCGCCAGCCTGCAAGAGAAGCTGGCGGAGCTTGAGGACCTGTCGCAGGTGCAGCGCCAGTTCGTGTCCGACGTCTCGCATGAGCTGCGCACCCCGCTGACCACCATCAGAATTGCGTCCGACGTGCTGTTCGCCGTGAGGGAGGGACTGGACTCCGCGGCCGGGCGCGCGGCCGAGCTGCTGCAGAGCCAGCTGGAGCGGTTCGAGTCCCTGCTCACCGACCTGCTCGAGATCAGCCGCTACGACGCCAACGCGGCCACCCTCGACGCGGAGCCGGTCGACGTGACCGCGATCGTGCGGCAGTCCGCGGACGTCGCGCAGCAGCTCGCCGAGCGGCGCGGCACCAAGATCGAGTTCCGGCTGCCCGCCGGACCGTGCATCGGCGAGGTGGACCGGCGGCGAGTGGAACGCATTCTGCGCAACCTGCTGCTGAATGCCGTTGAGCACGGCGAGGACAAGGACGTCGTCGTGACCGCGGCGATGGACTCCGCTGCCGTTGCCGTCTCGGTCCGTGATTATGGGGTCGGCCTTGCGCCCGGCGAAGAGCAGCTGGTCTTCGATCGGTTCTGGCGCGCGGATCCGGCCAGGGCCCGGACCTCGGGCGGCACCGGCCTCGGGCTATCGATAGCGCTCGAGGACGCCCGGCTGCACGGCGGCTGGCTTGAAGCGTGGGGCGAGCCAGGCAAGGGCTCGGTGTTCCGGCTCACCCTGCCGCGGATCGTCGGCGGGGAGCTGCCCGGCTCTCCGCTGCCGCTCAATCCGTACTCGGCGGGGCTCGATGCCGCCGGCCTGCCCGGCTTCGCCGACCTGACAGTGCCCGCGGCACCGGGGCCGGACGCAGCTGGGGCGGGTCAGCCGCGCGCCGGTGCCGAGCCGGCCGCGGTCGGCCCGGCCGGTGTCGAGCGGGCGTCAGCCGACATCAGGACGCCTGCCAGTGCCGGTGACGCGCCCGCCGATGGGTCGGCGGGCACTACCGTGAGCAGTGAGGCGGCGCGTGGTTAGGCTGACGCGGCTGATCCGGCTGCCGGTGCCGCTGGCGCTGCTTGGCGCGGCTGTCGCGGTAGCAGGGTGCGCGACGGCGCCCTCCGGCGGCCCGCCGCGCCAGGCGCCCGGCGGGAGCAGCCAGGCGCAGTCCTACGTGCAGCTGCTGCCGGCGCCGGGCCCGACCAGCAGCTGGAACGCGACCCAGGTCGTCCTCGGCTTCCTGCACGCCAGCGCCAGTTACGCGTTCGATCCAGCGGCCGCCAAGCAGTACCTGGTGCCCCCTTTGCGCAAGCAGTGGCATCCGGGCCGAGAGCCGGTGGCGGTGGTCGGCGCGCCCACTTCCTCCCAGTTTGAGATCATTCACCTCGGCCCCAGCGAATCCCCCGTGCTGCAGACGGTGCGATTTACCGGGCAGCACCTGGCGACGCTGAGCCAGACGGGCCAGTATCAGTACGCGCCTGGCCAGAACGCGTATAAGTTCGTGCTCGCGAAGACCAACGGCGTGTGGCTGATCGAGCAGTTGCCGCAGCAGCAGACCCTGCTGCTGACCGAGTCAGACTTCGAAGACGTCTACCAGCCGCGGAACCTGTTCTTCTTTGCGCCACCCGCGGGCGGGCAGACACCGAGCGTGCTGGTACCCGACCCGGTCTACGCGCCGCTGGTGAGCTCGAACAGCGCGCTCAACACCGACCTGGCGACCGGGCTCGTCAACGGGCTGCTCAAGGGCCAGGGCGGCTGGCTGTCCGGCGCCACGGTGTCGGCCTTCCCGCGGGGCACGACGCTGCTCAGGAAGGTCACCATCACCGGCAAGACCGCCCAGGTAGACCTCGGCGGCGCCGCCGCGCACGCGCAGCCCATAACCGTGCTGTCGATGGCAGCCCAGCTGCTGGCAACCCTGAGGGACGGCGAGTACTCACTCCCGCTGGCCAGCCAGCTCGACCTCTACATCGACAATTCGCCGCGGCCCGTGATCCCGCCCGTCGGCCTGGTGCCGACGGTGGCAAGCGGGCCGGTGTGGCCCGTGCTGCTCGTCACCGGTCCCGGCAGCGTGGGCGAGCTGCCTGCCGTGCCGAAGCCACCGATCAAACCGCAGCCGAGGCTCGGCCCGGCGCAGCTCGGGCAGGCCGATGTCACCGCCGTCGCCGCGTCGCCGGATCAGGATCGCCCGGAGTTCGCGGTCGCCGTGCCTGACGGCGCCGGCTGCACCGTCGAAGTGCGCTCAGGCAGCCAGGGCGCGTACCAGAGCTATCCGCTATCCGGGTCGGTCGGCCCGTGCGCGTCGCTCAGCTACGACGCCAACGGAAACCTGTGGGCCGTGGCCGGCAAGGGCGTGTGGGTCATGCAGCCGAGCGGGGCGCCGGTGGCGGTAAACCTGTCCGCCTTGGCCGCCGCCCTCCAGCCCGGCGGCCAGATCCTGACGCTGCGGATGGCTCCCGATGCCGTGCGCGCGGCACTGCTCGTGCAGACGTCGGCCGGGAACAGGCTGCTGCTCGCGGCGGTCCGGCTGCGCAGCGGAACCGCCTCGTTCGGCCAGCCGGTCAGCGTGGGCGTGGGCCTCAACGCCGCTCCGCAGGCGATCAGCTGGTATGACGCGTACCACCTGGCCGTGCTCGACGCGGGCGGTATCTACGAGTTGCCACTAACGGGCGGCGCCGGGCAGGAGCCGGGGGCCGCGCCCTTCCTGTTCAGTACCGCGCCGCAGGGCGCGGACTCGCTCACGACCGACGGCAGCGAGTTTGTCGTCGGAACCAGCGGGGGCCAGGTGTGGGCCGGCTCGGTGTCGGCACCCAGCTGGTCGCTGGTGGGCCCCGGCGCAGATCCGACATATCCGGGCTAGCCGGGCGCCGGGCGGGCCCCAGCGTGATCCCGCGCGACGGAGTCGGGCCGGACCGCCCAAAGTCGGCGTTCCCCGCCATCCTGGCTGGTTACGTCCGTCACGCGAGTCCCGGCGGCATCCCCTCCTGACATTCGGCAACCGTGCGGCTAACGTCGTGTCATGGCACCCGTCCGGGTCCGTGGTTGCGCCAGGCCAGCCTGGCTAGCCGATGCCAGCCGCAGGCGAAGCGGCCCACGTAAGGCGACTTGTCGTCGACCGATCACGGTGCGGCTTAGAAGTAAGTCCTGCCCCGCCGGGGGACCAGATGTCCACCGGGCCGGGAGAAGGGTAGTAGTGGCAAAAGGCCGCGAACCCCTCAGCAGGCGGATGTGGGGTAGAAGACCAGGTCGGCCGGGCGGGTGCCGTTCAGACCGGTCGAGAAGGGAGCTGTTCCTCTGTGGACATCATCTTCAAGGCCCGACACACAGACGTCCGGCAGCCGTTCCGGAAGCACGCGTCAGCCAAGCTCGCCAGGATCGAGAAGCTGGACGGCAAGGCCACCAGGATCGACGTGCAGATCACCGCCGAGCCCAACGTGCGGGACGCCGATCGCCGCGAGCGGGTTGAGCTCACCGTCACCTCGCGCGGGCCCGCGATCCGCGCCGAGGCGGCGGCCGATGATCGGTTCGTCGCCTTCGACCAGGCGTTTGCCAAGCTCGAGTCGCGCCTGCGGCGGGCTTGCGACCGGCGGAAGGGCCGGCACGGCGCACACGCGGCCATCCGGCTGACCGACCTGCCCGAGGCGGACGTGGCCTCCGACGCCGAGCTGCCTGCCATCAGGCTGGGCC
>JBOHCP010000230.1:0-7869 GCA_050698875.1 Streptosporangiaceae bacterium
CGCGTGATGCATCCCTATCCCCAGGTGCGGTTCGACGTTCGTACCCGAGGCAGGAGCCCAGTGCGTTAGCAGCGCTCGCTGGGATCTGTGCGGGGGGCCGCCCGCAAGGGCGGTCCCTACCGCGACCCGCCACGGACCAACCAGCAGCGCATCGCGGACCACGGCCCAGCCGGCTGGCACGTCCCACGTGGTCTCCAGCACCATCGTGCCGGGCAGATAACGCCGTGCGGCCGGCACGCTCACGTCGGCCGGTCCCAGCCGGAACGACCCTGCGTCCCGGTCAAGCAGCGCCGCAAAGATGCTCGGGCCGTCCATGCGCGGCAGGCACATCCACTCCACGCTGCCGCTGGGCGCGACGAGCGCGGCTACCTCGCAGTCAGACAAGAACCCGTAGTCCGCGATCGGTGGGAACGGGCTTCCCCCCAGCGTCGGGTGCGCTCCCGCAGCGGGCATTTCACCCGGATACCTGCGTCCCGCGCCAGCAATCCTGCGGGTCGGACGGCGGCGGCAGGGATCGAGGCCGGTTGATGAGGCTTTGCATCGGAATGCCGCTGCGGCGCCGTCCGGCGCTCTGAGCATCGGATTAATGGTGCAGGTGCCCGGCGGATGCCGTGGGCCGGAGTGACCACGAAAGCTCTTCCACGGGCTGGGATCGCCGGCGACAACTGCGGAGCGGCGGTAGATCATAGGCGTACGGGCGCGGCCTGGGGTGCTGGATCCGGCTGGCCCGGGCAACCTGGAAAGCAGAGAAGGCGGGTAACCGTGAAGCGTCAGAGCTTGGAAGATTTGCTACAGACAGTCAACCCGGTCCAGTTGCTGCGCAGCTGCCGAGAAGGCGCCTACGTCTACCCGGTAGTTCCTACCGAGTTCAGCAACTGGCAGGCCGAACAGCAGGCCTGGACGAAGACCTGCGTGCTTTACGATCAGTCCCACCACATGGCGAATGTATTCCTTACGGGGCCCGACGCCCTCAAGCTGCTGTCATATCTCGGCGTCAACACCTTCAAGAACTTCGACCTCAACCGGGCCAAGCAGTTCGTGCCGTGCAGCTACGACGGCTACGTGATCGGCGACGGGATCCTGTTCCACCTCGAGGAGAACGAGTACGAGTTCGTCGGCCGGGTGCCGACCGTGAACTGGATCCAGTTCCACCTGGAGACCGGCAACTGGAATGTTGAGCTGGTACGGGACGACCGGTCTCCGTCGCGCCCCATGGGCAAAGCGGTCACGCGGACCCAGTACCGGTTCCAGATCCAGGGACCGAACGCCGAGCAGGTGATCCAGAAGCTGAATGGCGGGCCCTTCCCCGACATCAAGTTCTTCCACACCGACTACATCAACATCGCCGGACGCAAGGTCCGGGCCCTGCGGCACGGCATGGCCGGCCAGCCTGGACTGGAGGTCTGGGGACCCTACGGGGAGTACGAGGAGATCCGCGCCGCGATCCTGGACGCGGGTGAGGAGTTCGGCATTGCCGCGGTGGGTGCCCGCGCCTACGCGACGAACGCGCTGGAGTCCGGCTGGATCCCGTCGCCGCTCCCCGCCATCTACACGAGCGAGCAGATGAGGCCGTACCGGGAATGGCTGCCGGCCCTGGGCTACGAGGGTAGCGGCGGCTCGCTCGGCGGCAGCTTCGTCTCCGACAACATCGAGGCCTACTACGTGACGGCCTACCAGCTGGGCTATGGCCACCTGGTGAAGTTCGACCACGACTTCATCGGGCGCGAGGCGCTCGAGCAGATGGACACCTCCGCCCAGCGCCGCAAGGTGACGCTGACATGGAACCACGAGGACGTGGCGAAGATCTTCGCATCGGTGTTCGATCAGAGCGTCATCCCGTATAAGTTCCTCGAGCTGCCGGTGTCGAACTACTCCTCCGCGAACTACGACAGCGTCCTGTCCGGCGGCAAGCTGGCTGGATTCTCCATGTTCACCGGCTACAGCTCCAACGAGCGGGCGGTTCTCTCGCTGTCGACCGTCGACCACGATCTCGCGGTCGGCACGGAAGTCACGCTGGTGTGGGGCGAGCCAGACGGCGGCTCGCTGAAGGCCTCGGTCGAGCGGCCGCACCGGCAGCTCGAGGTCCGGGCCACCGTGGCGCCCGCGCCGTACACCAAGGAGGTGCGGGACCACTACGCAGAAGGCTGGCGCACCAAGCAGGGCTGAGTTCGGGAGTCAGGACGCAGCAGCGGCCCGCGGCCGGCTGGGCTGCCCGTAAGGTCTGGGCTGGCCGGGCCCTGCAGCACCTGTCTGGCGACGTGCCCCCGACCAGGAGGTGCCGGGAGCGGCGCTGGCCGGCGGCCCGCAGCAGCAGGATGCCCGCGGGAAGGACAACGATGGAGTCACCCTCCGAGCCCGCGGTCCCCGACAGCATTCACGGCGCAGAGGGCGTCCGCGGCGCTGACGCTGGGACCGTCGTCACGGTGACGCGCACGAACCCGCTCTACGGGCATGACGCGCCGCTCATCCGCGTGAGCGCGGCCGGTCAGCCGGATCCGGTCACCGCGGCCATCGCGCGCTGCGTTGGCGAGTCGGGCAGCGTCTACCTGGAGCTGCCCGATGGCCGGCTGACGGTCGTACTCGACCTGGACGGCATGACTTGGGTCCCGCGGGCCCGCCACGAGGGCATCCGCGGCTAGCCAGGAACGCCGGCCTCAGAGTGGCTAGCTGCGGCCAGCACCGGGCAGCGCAGCCGGCGAATCCGGCCTGAACAGGTAATTACGCCGGTCCAATGAGACCTGGCTGGCCTCCTGCCAGCCATGCCGCCAGGTGTACATGGTGTAGCCACGCTCAACGAGCCAGTCCACGAGGTCGGCAGGGGCGTACTCGTAGCGGGCGGTGTGGCGTGCCTCGATCTCCACCAGGATCGCCGGACGGAACTCCTTGATGGACCGCTCGCCGCCCTGCAGGACGTGGAGTTCGCCGCCTTCAGTATCAATCTTGATGAAGTCGAGCCGTGTGACGCCGGCCCGCTCGATCAGCGCGTCGATCGTGTCGACCGCGACGGGGACGTCCTCGTGGCTGGCGAACTCCACGTTCGGGCCCAGCCCGGCGGCCTTCCCGGCGAGGAAGGACCGGCCGGTCACGTGCAGGTAGCGGCCGCTGGGCACGCTCATCACACCAGGCCCTGCCTCTGAGCCAAGAGCCAGGGGGTAGTAGCGCACGTTCGCGCCCCCCTGGCTGTTGAGCACCCGCCGCCACACCGGGTGGGCGAACGACAGCGGCTCAATGCTGTGCACCTCGCCGGAGGGACCGGCGAGCTGGGAGAGAGCCAGGCTGTACAGTCCGGCGGCGGCGCCGGCGTCGAGGCAGACGCTGCCTGGCCCGACCACGCTCGCAAGCCCCAGCAGCTCCGATTCCACGTACGGGGTAAGCCGGGCGAGCAGCATGACGGCGGCGTTAGTCATCTTCGCCCGCATACCAAGTCCTCTCGTTCGCCGGAAGTGAGCCGACCGGCTGCCCGCCGACAGCGTACCGGCGAATCGCCCGCAGTCTGACCAAGATCACGAGGGTCACGGCTGGCAGCCCACGGCTCGAACCGCGGCTCGCTTGACCGGGACCAGTACGTGCGCACGGTCAGGTAGATGATGAACGCTACTCCGGCAATCAGGAAAGAGTTCGCGATTGGCGTTATGACGCCGCGTGCTCCGTAGTCGCCCGCCTGACCAGAGTGTGGCGTCCACCACATGGGCGCGAGCGCGAAGATCAGGTAGCCGCACGCGGCCGCGACCCGGCTGCCGAATCCGCCGCGCCAGAGCACCACCAGCGCCGGCATGATCCACACCCAGTGGTGGGTCCAGGAGATCGGCGATACCAGCAGGCCGGTGATCCCGGTCATGGTCGCCGCGCCGAGCCAGTCGCCGCGCCGGGCGAGCCTCCACCGGACAGCTAAGGGCCTGATCGACTCCGGCCGGGCAGACTCACCCGAGACACCCCGCCGGATCCTGGAGTCTCTCGTCCTGCAGGTCGCTGCGGGCGAACGCCTCGGCCGGGACCCGGCAGCCCAGGCGGCGCTGACCACGATCGTGAACACCGGCCACCGCGCCTTCCTCGGCGGCGTCGCGGTACGCCTCGACGACGACCCGGTGCTATCGGTCGGCTGGGCGGCCGGCCTGAGAGCGTCCGAGGCGGTCCGCCGCTTCGGCGGCCGCGTTACCGGCGGGCTTCGCGGCGACCGGCCGACCCTAGCTGTGGCCGCCCCGGCCAAGCCGGTCGGCAAGCTCATACTGCACCCCACCTGGAGCGGCTGGGCCGGCGGCGTCGTCGAGTCTGCCGCGCAGCTGCTCAGCGACGACGCCACTACCCCGGCCGCCGTCATAGCGGGCGCGCTCGGCGTCTCGGAAATCTTCCAGCACAGCCTTGGCGCCGCAGTGCCCGGCCGACGGAGCGTCGGCGTCTCGCTGTGGCGGCCCGACCTTCCCTGGCACACCCCGGACGCAGCCGGCGAGCCACTCCAATGGCTACCCGCCCAGCTCTGGCTCCTCGGGCTCGGCCACCTCGGCCAGGCGTACGCCTGGACACTCGGGATGCTGCCGTACGCCAGCCCGGGCGAGGTCCAGCTTGGCCTCGTCGACTTCGACCGGATCATCGGGGCCAACACCGCCACCCAGCTGCTGGTCACCGGCCAGCACGTCGGGTTGCGCAAGACCCGGGTCGTTGCTGTCGCGGCGGAAGGCCTCGGCTTCGACACGGCGATCGTCGAGCGCGCCTTCGACGAGCACTTTCACCCTGCAGGGAACGAGCCAGCAATCGTCCTGGCCGGCTTCGACCGTCCAGAGCCACGCCGCCTGCTCGGCGGCAACCGGTTCCGCCGTGTCGTCGACGCCGGGCTTGGCGCGGGGCACGTCGAGTACCTCGACATGGTGCTCCATACGTTCCCCTCTCCCGAAGACCCGGCCGATGCCTTCCCGCCACGGCCGGCAGCAGCGCGCGGTCTGGCTGCAGCCTACGAATCCGAGATCAACCGCCAGGTCCGGGCAGGTGCCGAGGAAGCCGCAGCCCGATGCGGCATGCTCGAAGTCGCCGGCGTGACCGTCGGCGCGGCCTTCGTCGGTGCCGCCGCGGGAGCGCTCGCGGTCGCCGACCTGCTCCGGCATCTGCACGGTGGCAACGAGTACTCGGTCATCAGCCTCGACCTGCGCACGCCCGCCGAGCCTCAGGCCGTCTCAAATGCCGCGCCTGGGCCGTACGCCGCACCGGCATACACGCCGGCCCTAGCCGCGGGGCCGTGAGCGGGCCGCCTGCGGACGCAAGGGGACGACGGGCAGCTCAATCGGTGACCCCGGCGGCCAAAGTCGCTACGGCCGGGTCGGCCATCACCAGGCCTTTGCCGCAGACATGCACCCCCGGCAGGCCCCAGCTCAGCCATGTTGGCTCGCGATTGTATTGCGTTCGCGCTGGCAGGCGTGCGGTGATGGCGCTGGCGGATGGGTGGATCCAGTTGCGACGGAGGCCACGGAATATGAAATCGCACCCTCGTGTTGACATAGTTGCGATGAGTGATAGTGTGATGGTGGTAGCTGGAAGCGCCTCGGTAGGCGCTTCATGGACAACGCTCACCACGGGAGGAGGAGACATGACGGGCAACAAGGTCGCGGCCGCTGATGTCGCCGATGTTGCCGTGCTGCTCGGGCTTGAGCCGCTCGAGCAGTCCATCTCCGGTGGCAGTGAGCAGGCTCCGGAGCTAGATGCGCTGGTCGGAAGGCGAGTTCGTGAGGCACGTCGCCGGTCGGGGCTGGACGCGGCTGCGCTGGCCGAGCAAGTCGGGCTGACCAGGGACAAGTTGTCAAAGATTGAGAACGGTCGCCGCCGGGTCGCTCCGCGTGAACTGCCGGCGCTTGCGCGCGCGCTGCATTTGCCGTTGTCGGCCCTGCTTAGCAGTGCTGATACGACACGCCCGGCGCTGGCACTCGCGCACCGGGTCGCCGCGACTGCTCCCGAGTCCGCTACCTCCGGTGCAAGGGCACGAGCTATCGAGATTCTTCAGGCCGAGAACCGGCTGGGTAAGTACAGCGAACTGCCGCCGCGTCAGCTCTCACCTGGCGGAGCCGCGATAGAAAGGCTGGTCGCCACGAGTCTCGCGGCTTCGCCGCGGACTGCGCCGGAAGCGCAACGTCAGGGGCGTTTCCTAGCTGAAGAGGTGCGTCGCATCCTTGAGTTTGGCGTTGCGGAGATAGGAGATCTTCCGGCGCTGGTTGAGATGCACTTCGCAGCCGACGTCGCGCTCAGTCCCCTGGGTGAGGGAAGCGACGGGTTGTGCGCGCACGACGGGCAGGCGGCGCTGCTGGTAGTTAATACCGATTACCCGGTTGGCCGGACTCGGTTTACTCTGGCGCACGAGCTTGGGCATCATCTGTTGCGCGACCCTCGCGATGTCATCGAGGAGCAGATCGGTGACATGTTCGCCACTTCGTACATCGAGCGGCGCGTCAATTCGTTCGCGGGGCATCTGCTGCTACCGGTCAAGGCCGTCACCACGACCCTCGCCTGGCTTGGTTGCGACCGCGATGATCTCTGTTCCGCCAGCGCTCGCGGTCGCGTTGCGCTCGGCTACCTGATGCTCCGCTACGGCGTCTCGCTGCCGTGCACGCTGTCGCAAGTTGTCGAAGCAGGCTTCCTGACTGTTACCGCCAAAACGGATCTCGCTGACAAGCTGCGCGCTGGCGCACTCGTCGGTGCGGCCCGGCACCTTCTCAGCGAGAGTCGTGGCCCCGAGGAGACGACTCGCGAGCAGCGGCCTCCGGCCAGGCTCGCAACCGCCGCCCTGGAAGCCGCACGAGCCGGATACGTCGGCATGAACACGGTAGCCGTCCTGCTCAGCCGAGCTGACGACGATGCGCTATTTGACGAGGTGATGTATCCGGAATCCGAAACCGGAAGCTAGTGAGCGCCCACCGTGCGAGGGTTTGGTTCCTCGACACATCCTCACTGCTGTCGATGGCAGTCGATAAGGACATCGCAGCTGCCGTCCTGGACGAAACCGGCAATGACCGCGTCGTGATCATCGATATCGTCCAGGACGAGCTAACCCGCCGCGCCGGTATTCCGGAAACTGCCGGATTAGCGAAGATCGCCCTCTCCAGCATCGAACCTCGTTGGTGGTTATGGATACCGCACGGTACGTAACCCTCGAGGACGTGCAGCTAGCCCAAGAGGACGTCGCTGATGGTCGCATCCTCACTGACGACTGGCAGCACTGGGCAGAGTCAACGATCATCGCCCTCGCCCGCAGATCAGCAACCACGGGCCTTACATCCAAGATCCTCCTCAGCGAGGACTACGACGCCCGACGGGTCGCTTGTACCGTGCCGCACACGCGCGGCGTCAGCATCCACTCAGTCCTCCACGAACGCGTCCAGGGCGGCCGCATGACCGCAGAAGCAGCCGCTGTACTCGGCCAAAAGCTCCATGAAGCCGGGCGTGGCCCGGCAGTGACCGCCAGCGACTTCGCAGACCCCACCGGCCGCGGACTCGGACGCGTCGCAAAGCCCTGACTCTCCGCCGCTGCACGGTTGGTTGGTCAGAACGGTTGGGGCCCGGCGTCGGCTCGCTGCGCATTCTGCGACGAGTTCGGGCGGTACCCAGGGCACCAACCTGCGCGGTCGCGAAGAGTGATCCGATGCTGGCGTTCCTGCCCTTGACCTGCGGGTTTTGGTCTGAACGCCGCGTTGTATGGCCTTGATCGCGGGGCAAAACGTGCGCAGGCCGAAGTCGTTAGCGGGGCACCCACAAGACGGGAAAGCGCGCTGACCAGCGGATATCTGCTGGTCGAAGCCCGGTCACCGTTGCCGGGGTCGGCCCGGAGGCGTCCAGAGCGCCAGTGATCAGCGACTACGCCGGGGTGCCATGTCGCTCTGCTGCGTCTGCATC
>JBOHCP010000231.1:0-7853 GCA_050698875.1 Streptosporangiaceae bacterium
CGTCGGTGCCGGGTCTCAGTACCTGAGCTGGATCAGCATCGCCGATCACGTGCGCGCGGTGAGCTTCCTGCTCGGCCGGCCCGACATCAGCGGCCCCGTCAATCTCACCGCGCCGGACCCCGCCACCAACGCCGAGTTCACGCGCGCCCTCGCCGGTGCGCTGGGCCGGCCCGCACTGCTCGCGGTGCCGGGCTGGACGCTGCGACTGGCCCTCGGCGAGCTGGCCAGCGAACTGCTCGGCTCCAGCCGCGTCCGGCCTGCGCGGCTTCAGCAGGCCGGCTTCAGCTTCGACTACCCCGCCATCGGGCCAGCCCTGGCCGGTGCGGTGCGCCGCCGTTAGCGGGCCGCGCCAGGATTCCGACCGCCCGCCGGCACCGGGCAGTGCTCCTCGGGCTTGGCCAGCAGATCGGTCAGCGGCCGGTCGGAAGCGACGCCCACGAGCGCCACGTCTTTGAGCCGCGGGACCGCTCCGCTCTCCCCCCGGTACCGCTGCAGCACCGCATTCGTGATCCGCAGCAGCCGCCTCGCGCCGAGGACCGCCACCACCGCGAGCGGCAGCTCGATGACGAGGGCGGACGCCAGGCTGAGCGCGAACCCGCTGGTCCGCGCGTCGAGCACCACATCGAACCAGGCGTCGCAGCACAGCAGCGTCGCCAGCACCACCAGGCAGATGATGAGGATCTGGCGGCGCCGCCACGCCGACCAGCCGGTCGCGACGAACGCCAGCAGGAGGCCGATGTCAAAGCCGACCCAGGCGCCTCGCCAGCCGCCTGCCCGGTAGTAACGCGGCAGAGTCGAGGCGAGTATGCCGGTCCAGGCCGCGAGTACTACGCAGCAGACGATCACCGCGGCAAGCAGGATCGCCCGGCGCCGGTTGCTCGCCCTCCTCGCCGCCAGGTCGGGTGCGTCCAGCTCGGCCAGCGCCTGCCTGAGGCGCTGCCGCTCCTGCGGGCTCATGCGGTGCAGGTCTTCCTGGTCGAACATCGCACGCACCTCCAGGTCAGCCGCAGCACGCGAGGCGATTAGTGCCCGGTGATACCAGCAATCATGCGGGACCCGGCAGCGTTGCCGCCGCTAGCGGACGGTAACCGGCAGCGCGTCGAAGCCGCGCAGCAGGAACGTCTCCCTGCGGACCGGCTGACCGGCCGGAGCGATCCGCGGGAAGCGGCGCAGCAGCCGCGGGAACGCGACCGCCGCCTCCAGCCGGGCCAGCGCGGCGCCGATGCAGAAGTGCGCGCCGCCGCCGAAGCTGAGTGAGCCGCCGTCCGATCGCAGGGGGTTGAACGTGTCGGGCTCGGCGAACCGGCGCGGATCCCGGTTGCCGGCGCCGAGCAGCGTCGTGACGTCCTCGCCGCCGGCCACCACCACGTCGCCCACTGTGGCCTCGCACCCGACCCTGGACGTGAGCTGCACAGGCGAGTCGTAGCGCAGCGCCTCCTCGACGAACGCGGCCACCGGCACCGACAGGTCCCTGACTGCCGCGCCGATCGCGGGCTGGGTGAGGATGACCTGCAGGCCGTTCCCGAGCAGGTTCGTCGTCGTCTCGAACCCCGCGACCAGCAGCAGCGTCAGGTTGTGCAGCAGTTCGGCGTCGGTCAGCCGGCCATCGGCTGCCGTGCTGATGGCCAGCAGGTCGCTGATCAGGTCGTCCCGCGGTGCGGCGCGACGCTGGGCGGACAGCCCGGTGAAGTACGCGAGCAGGTCGACCGCGGCCGCGTTGATGGTCGGCAAGGCGGCCGGATCGTTGAACTCGAACACGCCGGCCAGGTCGCGCGCGATCGGCCGGAATCCCTCCCGGTCGTTCTCGGGAATGCCGAGCAGTTCGCAGATCACCGTGACGGGCAGCAGGTAGGCGAAGTCGTGCATAAACTCGACCGCCGAGCCGTCGGCGCCACGGTCGGCCATGCCGTCCAGCAAGTCGTCAGCCATGGCCTGGATCGCGGGCTGCAGACCGGACACGCGCCGCGCGGTGAAGGCGCGGGCGATCAGGCTCCGGATCCGGGCGTGCTTCTGCCCGTTGATGTTCAGCAGCCAGTCGGCGCCCTGGACGAGCACCGGCTGTGACGGCCAGCCAGGAAAGCTCTGGTCCCACGTGGTCTCGTCGCTCGCCCGGAAGGCGGGATCTCGCAGCACCGCATTGATGGCGTCGTAGCCGACGACTATCACGACGCCGGGCGCGGGCCGGATCGCCTCGCCGAACTCGTGCAGCCTCGCGTAGTGCGGGTACGGGTCGGCGCGACCAGCCGGCGTGCTCAGCGCTGCGAGTGCTTCCATCGCGTCCACGGGCGTCGCGTCCCCTCGTCGCTGCGCTGCCTGACCCGGCCGTGGCCACCGCCCCGGTAGGTGGCCACGATCCTGGCCGACTCGGTCACCACGACAATAAGTACTATCGCGTATGATCGTCAAGCTATATCGCGTTCCCGGCGGGTGCCCAGCTGACGCGGAGGCCGGCGCTAAGCTGGCCATGTGCACGGTGAGCTGGTCTTCGCCCGGCTGGGCCTCGATGGTGACCCGATTGACTACCTGGAAGCGTGGGAGCTGCAGCGGCGGGTGCACGAGCGGCGGGTGCGCGGCGACATACCGGACACCTGCCTGCTGCTGGAGCACACGCCGGTGTACACCGCCGGCAAGCGCACCACGCCGCTCGACCGCCCGGTCGGCGATCCGGGCGCCCCGGTGATCGACGTCGACCGGGGCGGCAACATCACCTGGCACGGCCCCGGCCAGCTGGTCGGCTACCCCATCGTGACGCTCGACGAGCCGATCGACGTCGTCGCCTACGTACGCGCGCTGGAAGACGCGATGATCGGCGTCTGCGCGGAGTTCGGCGTGATGGCGGGCCGTGTCGACGGGCGTCGCGGCGCCTGGCTGCCCGGCCGCTCCGGCACTCCGGATCGCAAGATCGCCGCGATCGGCGTGCGGGTGGCCAGGGGAGTAACGATGCACGGCTTCGCGCTCAACTGTGACTGCGACCTGTCCTGGTACGACCGGATCGTGCCGTGCGGCATCAGCGACGCCGCGGTCACCTCGCTCTCGGCAGAGGCCGGCCGTCCGGTAACCGTGGCCGACGTGCTCCCGGTGGCTGAGCAACACCTGGCAGCCGCGCTCAGCGCCGTCAGCATCACGCGTACCCAAGGCGTCCAAGCACCGGTGCCAGCGGGCTGACGATCGACTAGCTAGCCGCCGCCGATGTCGGGCACGTACCTGGTACTGCCGGACGACAGGGCGCCCGCCGCCGCCAGCACGCGCGGCAGGGCGGTTGGCGGCAGCAGCGAGGCCAGCTCAGATTCTGGCGCGAACCGCCAGTCGTCCAGCTCCTCGGCCTGCAGTCGCACGCCGGCCAGCAACGACAGCACCCCGCAGTCGAAGATGAAGTGCACGGACGGCCGCGCCTGCGGTCCGTAGATCTCCAGCGGTAGCCGCCAGTCCACGGCGAGCAGCCGGCCGACGGGAAGCGCCAGCCCGATCTCCTCGGCAACCTCGCGAGCGCAGCCGGCCTGCGGTGCCTCGCCGAACTCGCAGATCCCGCCGGGTAGCGTCCAGTAGTCGCGGTAGTTCGGCTTCACCACCAGCACCCGGCCAGCGCCGTCACCGATCAGCCCCGCCGCCGTGACGACGACACCCGGCAGGCTGGCGTGCCAGTCCCGCTCCGCCATCAGCCCCTGGTCCGGCACTGCGGTCTAGCCGCCCGCGCGCGCAGCCGCCGCGAGGAAGCCGGCCAGGTCCCCGGCCGGGACCCGGGCCTGCTCACCGGTGCGCATGTCGCGCACCGTGGCGACGCCAGCCTGCTGCTCCTGCTGGCCGTAGATCACGCACCACCGCGCGCCGCTGTCATTGGCCCACTTCAGCTGCGTGCGGAGCTTGCCCGAGTATCCCAGGTAGACGCTCGCGCGCAGCCCGGCAGACCGGCCGGCCGCGGCGAAGGCAAACGACTGCTCGGCCAGGTTTTCGAGCAGCACAGTGACTGCCACGTCCAGTCGTGCGGGGTTCGCCTCGGCTGTTCCGGACAGCAGGGAAAGCAGACGCTCGACGCCGATCGATGATCCGGTCCCCGGTAGGTCGGGGCCTCCCAGCTGCGCGATCAGGTGGTCGTAGCGGCCGCCTGCGCCGAGTGACCCGGCCACCCCAGGGGCCACGAACTCCCAGATCGGGCCCGTGTAGTAGCTCAGCCCGCGCACCATCCGCGGCGTGAACGCGATCCGCCCGGCCGGGATCTGCCCGACCAGCAGGGACAGCACAGTGTCGACCTCGTCGAGACCGGCGATCCCGTCGTCGGTCTTGGTCAGCGCGTCGCGGACCTGTTCGACGGCGTCGGGCGCGGTCAGCGTGCCCACCAGCTCGCTGGCCTGCTCGGCCGCGAGGCCGCGCTGCGTCAGCTCGTCGGCGACCGCGATCGGCGGCAGCTTGTCTAGCTTGTCCAGCGAGATCAGTACACCGGGACCGTGTTCCGGCGGGATGCTGAAGGCCATCAGCATGCCGGCCAGTACGCGGCGCGAGTTGAGCTGCACAGTGAACTCGGTCAGCCCCACGGCCGCGAGTGCGTCGTGGTGCGCGGCCAGCACTTCCGCATCGGCCAGCAGCGACGCCGAGCCCACGGTGTCCAGGTCGCACTGGACGAACTCGCGGTAGCGGTCCCGGCCGGGCCGGTCCGCTCGCCACACCGGGCCTATCGCGTAGCGCTTGTACGGCGTGGGCAGCTGGCTGCCGTAGGCCGCCATCACCCTCGCCAGCGGCACCGTCATGTCGTACCGCAGGGCCAGGTCGGCCTCGCCGGACGCCTCGTGCTCGCCGCGCCGCAGGATCTTGAAGATCAGCTTCTCGCCGTCGTCACCGTACTTGCCAAGCAGCACGTCCAGCCGCTCGAACGCGGGCGTCTGCAGCGGCTCGAAGCCGTACCGGGCGAACACCGACTTGATCACCGCGAACGCGTGCTCGTGCCGCTCGACATCGGCGGCGAGGAAGTCACGCGTCCCGGACGGCGGATCAAACTGGCTCGGCATGCGGTTAAGGCTACTCAGGTCGCTGAGCCTGCCCCGTCATTGCGAGCTCTCGGCCGGTGCGCGGTCGGGGCCAGCGGAAACGGCCCGACCTCGCACTCGACAGCCGAGGGCTCGCGGTTACACGGTGCGGGTCCCGACCAGAAGCGAGCTGTGGAGATCAGGGAGCACGACCTCGCTCGACTGAAGCCGGCCTTCAGCCGCGAGCAGCTCGGCAGCGGCCGCGGCTCGTACCGGGCCGATCTCGGTCGTGACGAGGGTGCAGCCGACGGGCATCGCGCTCGCGATCCAGGCCGAGCCGATGCCTGCGCCGGTACCGACTCAGCCACGTCAGGTCTTCCGGCGGTAGGCGCGGACCGCAAGCGGCGCGAAGACGATCAGGATCCCGAGAGCCCAGAGCATGGACTCGCCAGCCGCCACCGCGACCGGGCCGCCCGTCATCAGCCCGCGCATCGCATCGGCCAGCAGCGTCATCGGGTTGGCCTTGGCGAACGCCTGCAGCCAGCCGGGCATGCTCGGGATCGGGACCAGAATGCCGCTGGCGAACACGATCGGGAACATCGCCGTGAAGCCGAACGTCTGCACGCCCTGCGGCGTTTTCACCAGCAGCCCGATCAGCGCCGAGATCCAGCACATCGCCATGGCGAAAGCGAGCACCAGCAGGCAGGCGGCGATCGCCGCGATCGGGTTCGTGCTGACCCGGAAGCCGAGGATCATGCCGAATCCGACGGTCACCGCGACAGATATGACGTACCGGGTGACGTCACCCATGATCGCGCCGGCCAGTGGCGCCCATCGCGCGATCGGCAGGCTGCGGAACCTGTCAAAGATCCCGGCTGAGATGTCCTGGTTGAGCATCAGCCCGGTGCCGAGTGTGGCGAACAGCACGGTCTGCACGAGGATGCCCGGCAGGACGTACTGCAGGTAGCTGTGCACGCTGCCGTGGCCGATCGCACCGCCGAAGACATACGTGAACAGCAGCAGGAACATGATGGGCTGCAGGCTCAGCCCGAGCAGGTCTTCTGAGTTGGTCCTGATCTTCAGCACGCTGCGCCAGGTAAGGGTGAACGAGTTGCGCAGTCCGGTCACCGGGCTCAGCCTGCGGGCTGGTGCGGCGGCAGGGCCGGCCAGGGTGATCGCGCTCATCACGTCCTCCCGCCGTCTGCCGCAGCTGCCATCGCCGGCTCCGGGCCGCCGTCGGCGGGCTGCTTCTCCTCGGCTCGGCGTCCGGTCAGCGTCAGGAAGACCTCGTCCAGGCTGCTCTTGCGCATGCTGAACGCCGCGAGGTCGATGCCGCTCTCGTCGAGCTGACGGACGATCCGCGGCACCACGGCCGCGCCTGGCACCTGTGCCGAAATCTGCCGCGCACCCGTGGCCGGCGTGCTGCCCGTCCAGCGCGCGAGCACCGCCGCGACCTCTGCCAGCCTGGCCGGATCGGCCGGCTCGATCTCGAGCACCTGGCCGCCGACCTTCGCCTTGAGCTCGTCGGGTGTGCCTGTCGCGATCACCCGGCCGCGGTCGATCACCGCGATGTCGTGGGCCAGCTGATCGGCCTCATCGAGGTACTGGGTGGTGAGCAGGACCGTAACTCCGCCGGCGACCAGCGCTCGGATCATGTCCCACACGTCGCTGCGGGCCTGCGGGTCGAGTCCGGTCGTCGGCTCGTCCAGGAACAGCACGTGAGGCCGGCCGACGAGGCTCGCCGCCAGGTCGATCCGCCGCCGCATGCCACCCGAGTAGGTCTTCACCGGAAGGGGGGCGGCGTCCGTCAGGTCGAACCGGGCCAGGAGTTCCCTCGCCCTGGCCCTAGCGTCGGCCCGGCCCAGCCCCAGCAGCCGGCCGATCATGACCAGGTTGTTCGTCCCCGTCAGTCCGTCGTCGACCGATGCGTACTGTCCGGTCACCCCGATGAGGCCGCGCACGCGGTGCGCATCGCGAGTCACGTCGAAGCCGCCGACCTCGGCGCGGCCGCCGTCCGGCACGAGCAGCGTGGTCAGGATGCGCACCGCCGTGGTCTTTCCCGCGCCGTTCGGGCCGAGCACGCCCAGCACCGTGCCCGCCTCAGCGGCGAAATCCACCCCGGCTAGCGCCCTGGTCTTCCCGAAGCTCTTGACCAGGCCCTCGGCCCGGATCGCGGCGATCACCGGCCCGGCCCGTCTGGCCGCGTGCCGACGATCCGGCCGGTGGCCGCCTGATAGCTCGCCGCCACCCGCGGCGGCCGGGGCTGCCGGGCCCGTACGACCGTCGGGTGCGCGCGCGCCCTGGCGTGCCGGTCCTGTGCGCGGCGCCGCGCCTCGGCGTGCCGCTCGTGGTGCGCCCACGAGGCCCTAGCGCCCGCCCGGTCGTTGAGCCAGCTCGTCTCGGCCAGCCGGTCGACCAGGACCCGGTGCAGCTTCCGGATGGTGGTCAGCGTGTCCTCCCCCGCTCGGTGCGTCCGTCCTGTTTGCGGAACTCAAGATATATCTTCACTCGCGCGCGGACAAGATATATCGCTAACTGTCCTGCGTGCTGCCCGCGGACTGGCAGGAAGCGATCATGCTCGTGGCTCGCCGGTCGCGGGCGTACGTGCGCCATCCCCGGGCGATCCCGGCGCTGCAGGGCCGGTCCGCGCCGGGGGCATCGGGCGGCCCGGACAACGCGCGGAACTTCGGGCAGTGCCTCGCCGCCGTGGCGCGGTCGCCGCTGAGCCCGCCGGCCAGGCTTGACCTGCTGGGAATCGTGGACGAGCACGTGCGCGGCCACGTGCTGCGTGCCTCCGAGCTTGCCGGGCGCGCCCCACGGGCTACTGCCCGGCCCCTGATCCCGGATCACCTCGGCCCGGCTGTCAACACCGGTCGCTGCTCAGCAGCGGAGCGC
>JBOHCP010000232.1:0-7846 GCA_050698875.1 Streptosporangiaceae bacterium
GCCCCAGGCCGGCCGTTCCTCGGTCGCGCGGCCCTCGAACCACGAGAAGTCCCAGCCCTCGACCGGCACGGCCGCGCCCTCGGCAACGAGTTCCTGAAGAGTCCGCGGTTCTGTCACGAGGGTATTTTTCACGGGAACGGGCTCGGCATGCCAGCCTGTCCCTTAGGTCAGGCCGAGCAGGCCGTCCAGCCCTACGGTCAGGCCGGGCGGCAGCCCGGCGATGCCACGCACGGCGACCAGCACGCCCGGCATGAACGACGCCCGGTCCAGCGAGTCGTGCCGTATCGTCAGCACCTCGCCGTGCCCGCCGAGCAGCACCTCCTGATGGGCCACCAGCCCGGCGAGGCGCACCGAGTGAACGCGCACGTCGTCGACGAGCGCGCCGCGTGCGCCCGGCGCGGACGTCGCGGTCGCATCTGGCATCGGCCCCGCGCCCGCCGATGACCTGGCCGAGTTGATCAAGGCAGCCGTGCGCCCAGCGGTCCCCGACGGGGCGTCCGCCTTGCCGGCGTGGTGCAACTCGATCACCTCGGCAGACTCGAAGAACGGCGCTGCCACCGCGGCGAACCGCATCATGAGCACCGCGCCGACCGAGAAGTTCGGCACCACGAGCACCCGCCCGTCCGGCCGCGCGGCGAGCCAGCTTTGCACCTCAGCGAGCCTGGCGTCGTCGAAGCCGGACGTGCCGACGACGGCGGCGAGGTCGTGCTCGACACACCAGCGCAAGTTGGCCATCACCGCGCCGGGGTGGGTGAAGTCGACGACCACGTCGGCGGCGGTCAGTTCCTCGCGCGCGTCACCGACGTCGAGGCTCGCGACGAGATCGAGGTCTGCCGCGGATTCGACGGTGCTGCACGCCTGCGATCCCATGCGTCCCTTGGCGCCCAGGACGGCTACCTTGATCATCGCGCCCCCTCGCGCTCGTAGTCCGCTAGCCTAGCGAGCGAAGAGCGCGAAGCTGCGAGCCGGAGGGTCAAGCGATGACGGCGTGGAACTCGTTCAGCACGGACTCGAACAACGGGATCACCTCCGAGGTGATCACCTATGCCGCGGGCAATGGCGACGAGATCCATGCCTATGTCAGCCAGCCTGCGGTGAGCGGCAACCGGCCGGGCATCGTGGCGGTGCACCACATGCCAGGCTGGGACGAGTTCTTCCGCGAGTTCTCCGACCGGCTGGCCCGGCACGGTTACACCGTGATCTGTCCCAACCTCTACGAGCGGTTCGGACACGGCTCGCCGGACGACATCGCCGCCAAGGTCCGCGCCGAGGGCGGCGTGCCCGACGACAGCGTGGTGGCGGACTGCGCAGCCGCGGCCGAGTGGCTGCGCGCGCAGCCGACGAGCAACGGCAAGGTCGGCATCATCGGCACCTGTTCGGGCGGCCGGCACTCGCTGCTGTCGGCGTGCCGCACGAGCAGTTTCGACGCGGTCGCCGACCTGTGGGGCGGCGGGGTGGTGATGAGCGAGCGGGAACTCAGCCCGGCGCGCCCGGTGTCGCCGCTGGACTACACCGCGGAGCTGGCGGTGCCGCTGCTCGGCCTGTTCGGCAACGAGGACCAGTTCCCGACCCCGGCGCTGGTCGACCAGCACGAGGCGGAGCTGAAGCGGCTCGGCAAGGAGTACGAGTTCCACCGCTACGACGGCGCCTCGCACGGCTTCTTCTATTACTTCGCCCCCATCTACCGGCCCGAGGCCACGATGGACGGCTGGGAGAAGGTCTTCGCGTTCTTCGGCAACCACCTAGCAGCCTGAGCCCGGCTGGTGGTCAGCCGGGGCCGCAACCACACGGACGCAGAGACGACCCGACCCTTCCGGCGGCCAGCGGCCCGGCACGAGGATCCCGGCGGCGTAGCACAGGCCCACGAGCTCCGTGCGGGACCGCACGGCGCAAATCCGCAGCATGGCCGCGATGTGATGGTCGATTGTCCGGGCGCTGAGCTGCAGCCTGGCGGCGACCTCCGTATTGCTCAGGCCCATGGCGACGTATCGGAGCACCTCAACCTGACGTCGACTCAGGTGCGGGACGTCACAGCAGCAGGAGTCCCCGTCAGGTAACAGATCGCCGATTGCAGCCAATTCGCGGCGCCCTCTTCTCGGGGGATATACCGACTATAAGGCTCATCTGATCATATCTCGCCGCCAACGGGAAGATAGCTGCCCGCACGGAGAAAGGTCGTGCCGTGCGGCCAATCTCGGGTCGCGGGACGAACGCACCGGCCCTCAGCGGCGCAGCGCCTCGGCGGGCTCGATGCTGCTGGCCCGCAGCGCTGGATACAGACCGGCCAACAGCCCGACGACTGCGCCGACTGGCAGCGCCAGCAGGACGACGGCCGGTTCGAGTATCGCTGTCCAGTGCTCACTGACCGTGACGGCCAGAGTGATCACCACCCCGGCGCCGGTGCCGATCACACCCCCGCCGAGACCGAGCGCCGCGGATTCGCTCAGAAACTGCACCGCGATGTGGCCGGGCCGCGCGCCGAGGGCGCGGCGCAGGCCGATCTCCGAGGTCCGTTCCATGATCGCGACTAGGGACGTGTTCGCAATGCCGAGCGCGCCCACGATCACCGCGACCGCGGCCAGCGACAGCAGCAACGTGCGCAGGCCGGCAGCCACCGCGTTCCGCAGCGTCGTCGGGCTGACCGGAGCCGTCGCCGACAGCAGACCGGGGTCGTCGGGGCGGATGGCGACCGCCGCCTGGCGCGCCACGACCTGGGCGGCGCCGATCCTGGTGCGAATGATCATCTGGGCCGGCTGCGCTGGCTGCGGCAGCCCAAAGTCCGCTAGCGCTGTGCTCTCCGGCACGACCACGCCGAGCCCGAGCTGAGGCAGTCGGGAGTCGGAGGAGATGATGCCCACCACCGTGAACGGCTGGCCCTGGATGAACACGGTCGGCTGGCTCGCGGCGCTCGGGATGCCGAGCTGCGCTGCCGCCGCCGCGGATAGCACGGCGACAGGCTGTCGCTGCGCCTCGTCGAACCCATTGAACAGAACGCCGTCGGACAGCGACGGCTGGCTCGCCTGCAGCGCACCGGGGTCGGCCGCGTAGACCGGCAGGTCCAGCCCAGCGGACCCGTTGTCGCCGGGCAGGTTGCTCACCTGCGCGGCAGTGTTGCCCAGCAGCACCTGCCACCAGACACCCGCGGCGATCACGCCGTTGATCCGTTCCGCGACCGCGCCGGCGTCTTGCGGGAAGTCGAGCGTCGCGGCCGTCGCGTTCGCGGCTCCGGTGTCGATGACCGTGACCTGGGTCGCGAGCAGCCGGTTGAAATCCTTGCTGATCTGACCGTTCGCCGTCTCGGACAGGCCGAGGACCACAACGAAAGTGCCGATGCCCAGCACCGTCCCGAGCATGGTCAGTACGGACCGGCCCGGACGCTGCAGGATGCCCGCCAGCGACTCGCTGACGAGGTCGCCAACCAGCAGCTGGGACGGGGCCGCCCGTCCGGGATCACGACGCCTGCGTATCCGCACGGGGATCGTCTCCGCCATGAGCGACTGCCTCGGTCAGCACGCCGTCGCGGATGCTGACCCGGCGGCCAGCCCGCGCGGCCACCACGGGATTGTGCGTGACCGTCACCACGGTCATACCGCCCGCGTGGAGCTCACCGAACAGATCGAGCAACCGCGCGGTCGCGGCGGAGTCGAGGTTTCCGGTCGGCTCGTCGCACAGCAACAGCGCGGGCCTGTTCACGACGGCTCGGGCGACCGCAACACGCTGCCGCTCGCCGCCGGACAACTGGGTGGGCAGCGCCCAGGCGCGGCGGGCGAGACCTACCCGGTCGAGCGCGTCCATCGCCGGCCCGAGACGCCGCGCCCGTGGCACGCCGGCATAGACCTGGCCGAGCATGACGTTCTCCGCCGCGGTCCGGTTCGGCAGCAGGTGGAATGACTGGAAGACGAACCCGATGCGCCGGGCACGCACGGCAGCGCGGTCCGGTTCCGGCGCCGCGCTCAAGTCCGCGCCGCTGATCAGGACGCGGCCCGCCACCGGCCGGTCAAGCAAGCCCATGAGGTTCAGCAGCGTCGACTTGCCGGAGCCAGACGCCCCGGTCAGCGCGACGTGCTCGCCGACTCCGACTGTGAGTGTCACCGACCGCACCGCTAGCACGGGCGGCGGACCCGGGTACCGGAACGTCACTCCGTCCAGCATGACGAGCGGCTCGCCAGGCGTCGTCATCCGAGGCCGCCGGTGCCCGAGTTGCCGAGCCGGGCGTAGTTCTCCCCGGTCACGACGCGGTCGCCGGGCGACAGAGTCGCCCCACCGAGCGGGGTCACCTCGACCTCCCCGTCACCGATCACTCCGACCCGGACCTCGACCCTGACCTGCGCGCCGCGCGCGGTCACCTTCGTCACGTACGTGGCGCCGTCTGGGCCCGCGAAGACGCCGGCCACCGGGACAGCGAGCACCGCCCCCGCGCTGTGCGCAGCCGTGATGGTCAGCTGAACGTCCTGGCCGACCATCGACACCGGCAGCGCGACCGCCGGGGTAACACCCATACCCACGTAGCTGCCGCCCGCGATGCTATTCGCGCTCTGCGCGGCCGTTGCTACCGACGCGACGGTGCCGTCGCCTATCGCTCCCGCGCTGCCTTCGGCGCTGATCTGCACGCCCATGCCCGGTCGCACCAGCCCCTGGTCCGCCGGGTTCAGCTGGCCGTCAATGACGGGCGAGCCCATCGCCAGCGTCACCAGCGGACCGCTCACGAGCTGGCCGACAGCCGCTGAATAGCTGACGACTGTGGCGGGCAACTGCGGAACGAACATGAACTCGGTCGCGGGCACCGTGACGGTCGTCGTCGCGGGCTGACCGGTGCTGGCCGGCGTGACCTGCACGGGCACGCCGTAGCCGATCGCGCGATAGTACGCCGTGACCGCGGCGCTGGTGCCAGCACCGAACGTCCCGGACTGATCGGCGCCGGTCGAGTAGCCGAGCGCCTTCAGCCCGGCCTGGAGTTGCGCGACATCCTGGCCGGTCTGCCCCACGGTGAGGTCGCGGTAGACCGGTACCGGCCCAGCGAACACGAACAACGGCCGCCCAGCGACCTCGGCCAGTACCGTGCCTGCCGACACCTCGCTGCCCGCCGACACAAGGATCCTGGTGACCACCGGCATCGTGGCACCGGCGCTGCTCCCCCCGGCGCTGGCCGCGCCGAACGAGACCGGCCCGGAGAACTCGGCTGGCTCGCTCACCACGCCCTGGGCTAGCACTGTGCTCGTGACGACCTGCTGGCTGACCGGGACCGTGAGTACTGTCGGAGCCGGCGGAGTGACTTCCGCGTCGACCTGCGCGGGCGACTTGATCAGCGGCGAGACCAGGATGCCCGCTAAGGCCGCGACCAGCGCTGTCCCGGCGATAGCGACGAAGCCACGGCGGCGCACTCGCAGTCGGCTCTGGCGTTCAGCCAGGTGCTCGCCGATGTCGGTGTCCATCCGTGCGGGCCTCACCCTCTCCGCTCAGGGTCAGCGTCCGCCCAGCAGCGCCTCCGCGCGTCTGATCTCGGCCGCGTACGCCTGCCTGATCTGGTCCAGCGCGACGGCGTTGGACTGGATGAGGGCACGCTGCACGGCTGCCTCGGCGGTGAGCCAGACGGAGACGAGCTTAGTCCGGTTTTTGCAGGCGACGTCCGCCTTGGCGACAGCGATCTCGGTCGGGCTGGCGACCACCGGCCATTGCAGGTGCATCGCCTGCATCGGTGTCGCGAGCTGGTAGCCGTCGGCGGCCATGCAGGAACTCCACCGCGTGAGTACCTGGATCACCTGCGGAGCAGACTGCGCCTGCTGATCCGACTCCGCCATGAGCTGGCCGACCAGGCCCTTCGGGTCGGGCGTGTCAAGCCCGGCCTGAAGACGCTGCAGCGTCTGGCCCTGGCAGCCCTTGAATGTGTTCTGGCCCGGCGGCGGCAGGCCGCTGGCGTACCCGACGAGCGCGATGTTGAAGGCGGCCGACTCCTTCGGTCCGAAGCTGATCGTGGTTCCGGGAGCCACGGTCGTCACGTGGCTCGGGGCCGACCCCGGTGCGAACGCCAGACCATACCCGTACTGCGCCGCGTAGGCCGCAGACGTGATGCCGTAAGGCTGATCCGCGCCGGACTGCGCGGACTTGGCGGCGAGCGCCTGGAGGTCCTGCTGCTCCGCCGTCGGCGGAGGCATGGTGAAGCCCTTCGCGCGCATGCACTGTGCGATCAGTTCGTTCTCCGCGTTGTTGATCGCGTCCTGCTGGCTGGTGTCCGCCTCGTACCCGGCCAGCGGCAGCGACGCCGCGGACACGGTCGCAGCGGACACGGTCGCAGCGGATGGTGTGCTCAATGGGCTGGGGCCCTCGCGAACACCAGTCGGACCAGCGGCGGCGCATCCGGTCACGGCCACGCCGACGAGCGCCACCGCGGCCAGCCCCGCGCGACACAGACCTGAGCTCATCATCTGTGCACCTCGCGGCCGATCGATGTCCTCAGGATAAATGCGTGTGTCATCCTGGCCAAGCGCTTTGCGGAGCTGGGCCAGGATGACTCGCCGAATCGGCTACTCCTTCGGGCCGACCACTATCGGTGGCGGCGGCACGTAGCCGCAGACCTCGCCGAAGTCGTAGTAGGCGACCCAGAAAACGTAGGCGTAGTCCCAGTAGTAGTCCGAACTCCACCCGGTGACGCGGGTGGCCGTATCGGTGCCGTAGTCCCACCAGCCGTCGTAGTAGACGTCACCGCCCGGCGCTCGGCAACTTATGTTACCCACGGCGAAGTCCTGGCTCTCGTAGCCGAGGCCAAGGATGGTCCCGCTGACGGGCGACCTTCGGATGCGGACGCCCTGGCCAGTGAAATGCGCGCACCCGTCGGGGGCACCGGCGCAGGTGTAGGCGGCAGCGGCCGACGTTGTCGGCGCCGCGAGCGCGCTCGGGGCAGCGGCCACGACCGCGCCGGCCACCATGACGGCCGCGAGGACTGGTATCCGCGCGACCCGTAAGACGCGTAAAAGCTGCATGCTTACCTATCCCTTCCCCACGGTCCGACACGCGGCAGGGGCAGGTTAGCCGACCGAGACCGCGGACGGCATCGGTCGTTTCACTGGTTCTGACTAGGTACTTCCGCCTGGTCGCCAGTGTCGCGGAGGTAGGACCGGACGATGGCCTCGAAGTCGTCGTCGGGTCTCAGCCCGAGCCCGGCTGCTCTGGTCGTGGCGAAGCGCGCCGGCCAGCTGCGCACGATGGCCGCGATCGCGTCGTCCGGCTCCCAGCCGACCAGAGCGCCAGCCGCCGGGCCGGCGATTCGCTCGAGCGTTTGAACCATCTCGCCGACGGTTACAGTGACGGACGGCAGGTTGACCGCCGTGGGATCGCCCCACTGCCGCGGTGAGACCTCCGCGGCGCGCAGCAGTCCTTCCACGGCTCGGGCCGGGGAGCTGAGTGCTACCGCGGTGTCGGGCGCCACCGGGGAGTTGGCAGGAAGTCCGGCCAGTGGTTCCCTGATGATGCCGGAGAGAAATCCGGACGCCGCGCCGTTAGGCCGTCCGGGGCGCACGCTCACGGTCATCAGGCGCACCGACCTGCCCTGGATGAACCCCTTGCGCGAGTAGTCGGCAATCAGTTGCTCGCCGATGAACTTCTGGGTTCCGTAGCTGCTCTGCGGCACCGGCAGCGTCGAGTCGGTGACGACTTCCGGCAGCGGATGGCTGCCGGTACCGCCGAACACCGCGAGCGAGCTGGAGAACACCACAACAGGCGTGCCTCCGGTCTCGCGGCAGGCGGCCAGGACGAGCCTGGTACCAGTCACGTTGGCGCGCATGCCGAGGTCGAAGTCGCGCTCGCAGTCGGCGCTCACCGCTGCGGCGAGGTGAAAGACCAGGTCAGCGTC
>JBOHCP010000233.1:0-7820 GCA_050698875.1 Streptosporangiaceae bacterium
CGCGCGGATGCCGGGCGCGCGGCGCGAGTTCCGCAGCGCCAGCGCCGGCCTCCGCGCCGGTCCCAGCCTGGACGGGCGAGCCGCCCAGCCCGGGCGCGGGCTCGCCGCCCCGGTTCCACGGGTGCCCATCGAAGCTCGTCACGAGCGGCTGCACCTCGGTGAACAGCTGGCGCCGCTGTGCCATCGGGAACGCGCCGACGACACCCACGCTGGCCAGGTTCCCGGCCGCGTCGTAGAGCCCGAGCAGCAGCGAGCCGATCGCATCCGATCCGCTCTTGTGCAGCCGGTACCCTGCCACGACACAATCCGCGGTTCGCTCGTGCTTGATCTTGAACATGACCCGCTTGTCCGGCTGATACGTGCCGCTCAGCGGCTTGGCCACGACTCCGTCGAGGCCGGCGCCTTCGAACTGACTGAACCACTGCAGCGCAGTGCCCCGGTCTCTGGTCGCGGGTGTCACGTAGACCGGCGGCGCCGCATCCGCGAGCGCTTCCGTCAGTACCGCCCGGCGATGCTCGAACGGCTGGCCCGTGTAGTCCACGTCGCCGAGCGCGAGCAGGTCGAAGGCCACGAACGAGGCCGGAGTCTGGCTCGCCAGCAGCCGCACCCTGCTGGCCGCGGGATGGATGCGCTGCAGGAGTGCCTCGAAGTCAAGCCGCCGGCCGTCCGAGGCCGGGATCACGATCTCGCCGTCGACGACGCACCGCTCTGGCAGGCTGGCCAGCAGCGCGTCGACGACTTCGGGAAAGTACCTCGTCATAGGCCGCTCGTTGCGGCTGCCGATCTCCGCCTCGGCGCCGTCCCGGAAGACGACCGATCGGAAGCCGTCCCACTTCGGCTCGTAGCTCAGCGCGCCGACGGGGATGTCCTTGACTGACTTGGCCAGCATGGGGGCGACGGGCGGCATCACCGGGAGGTCCATCGCCCCATCATGACCGACGCGACTGACGAGGAGGGAACGGGCTGCGAAGAATCCGCGGCCGGACGCGTTCATGGCGGCGCCGGCCGCCGGTCAGAGACTGGCCGCGCTTCCCGGCCGGTGGGAACGCCCCGGCCGCTACTGGCGATGCCCAGACCGCGGCCAGACCGTGCCTCGGTGGCCGGCCCCGCTGCCGGGTGCGGGGCGACCTGTGTCCTGATATGAAGGCATCAGGGGTTGCCATACCTGGGGAGAGGAAGCCGGTCATGAAGGTTCCGCTCACAATCGGGGACTACCTCAGCCGCGGCGCAGCCGTCTACGGCCACCGGACGGCGGTATTCGATGAGCCAGGAGTCGCGGGCTCGCTGGGCACTCTCAGCTACCGGGAGCTGGAGAGCCGCGCCAGGGGCATGGCGCTTGCGCTCGATGCAATGGGCGTCGGTCACGGTGAGCGAGTGGCGATCGTGAGCCCGAACGCGGCCAAGTTTGCGATCTCCTACTTCGGCGTCAGCGCCTACGGCCGGATCCTGGTGCCGGTGAACTATCGGCTCAACTCGGACGAGATCAGGTACATCGTCGATCATTCCGGCACATCTGTACTGCTCGTCGACCCGGAGTCGGAGGACAGCCTGCGCGGCGTCAGCCCGAAGCACAAGATCATTCTGGATGGTCTCGCCGACGCTGGGCTGTTCGCTGCGGCACCCGATGGAGCCGAGCCCGCCGAGTGGGCCGCCGACGAGGACGCGACCGCGAGCATCAACTACACCAGCGGTACGACGGCCCGGCCGAAGGGCGTCCAGCTGACGCATCGGAACTGCTGGCTCAACGCGGCGATCTTCGGCTGGCACACGACGGTCACCGACCGAGACGTGTTCCTGCACACGCTGCCGATGTTCCATTGCAACGGCTGGGGCATGCCGTACGCCGTCACCGGGCTGGGCGTTCCTCAGGTGGTGGTCCGCAAGATCGACGGCGCGGAGATCCTGAACCGCATCGAGGCGCACGGCGTCACGCTGCTATGCGGGGCGCCGGCCGTCGTCGCCGCGATCCTGACGGCGGCCACCGACCGGCGGACGGCAGGACGGGATGTGCCGGGCGCGGGCACGGTCCGGATGGTGGTAGCCGGGGCGCCGCCGCCGTCGAAGACCATTGAGCGCGTCGAGACCGAGCTGGGCTGGGAATTCATCCAGATCTACGGGCTGACCGAGACCGCGCCGTTGCTGACCATCAACAGGGCAGTGGCGGAGTGGGATGGCATGCCGGTGGCCGACCGGGCCAGGCTGCAGTCGCGAGCGGGCGTGCCAGCGGTCGGCGTTCAGGTGCGCACCGACCCCGAGGGCGAGGTGCTGGCGAGGTCCAACCACGTATTCGCCGGTTACTGGGAGCAGCCAGCAGAGTCGGCGAAGGCGCTCGCGGACGGCTGGTTCCATACGGGCGACGAGGGGCACATCGAAGACGCCGAGTACCTCGTGATCTCCGACCGCAAGAAGGACGTTGTCATCACCGGTGGTGAGAACGTCAGCTCCATCGAGATCGAGGACTGCTTGTACCAGCACCCTGCGGTGGCCGAGGCCGCGGTCATCGGTGTCCCGCACGATAAGTGGGGCGAAACGGTCAAGGCGCTCGTCGTGTTGCGGACCGCGGACGGCGCCACCGAGGCGGAGCTCATCGAGCACTGCCGGGCTCGCCTCGCCCACTTCAAGTGCCCGACGTCGGTCGAACTCCGGGAGGCGCTGCCGCGCACCGCGACCGGCAAGCTGCAGAAGTTCAAGCTGCGGGAGCCGTACTGGGCCGACCGGGAGCGCAGGGTCAACTAGCTCTGGCTCGCCTGCCGTCCGAGGTCTGCGGCCGCCGCGGTTGCGCGGTCCACGATCTGGCTGATGACTTCGGTCTTGGCGTCGGCGTAGTGCCGGACGTGCCGCCAGGTCCGCCGCGCGAGCTCGCGCTTGACCGTCAGATAGGCGGCGCGCTCCGACTCGTGGTCGCGGAGCCAGTCGCGGAACAGCAGCATCCGGTCGACCTCCGCCGCGCCCGCGCTGAACAGGCACCGAGGTCGAGCCGACGTGCTCGACACGGATCGCTAGGCTCGCCAGGGCCGTGCGAATCCGGCTGGCGTCGCGGGCGAACAGCTTCGGCCACCGCGAGTCGTACTCGGCCAGTACGATCGGCGCATTGCGGGGCATCGCAGGGCCGATGATGGCTCGCTGGATGTCCTCGTCGCTGATCAGCGCTGCCTCGTCTGCGGCAGGTTCCGCCGACATGGGGAGTGCTCCCTCCGACCGGTAACGAGCAAGCGCGTGACACTCGAGCAGAAAGGCCCCGTACATGGCGAGTCCGGCCAGTCCTGAAGCGGCGGACGGCGGCACCGCACCCGCGGTGACGACGTTCGAGCGGCGCGGTATCGAACACGTGCCTCAGGCCGAGCGCTGGGGCAAGGCAAGCAGCCTGTTCTGGATGTGGGCTGGCGCCGTCTGGAACGTGGAGTTCGTGGTCTACGGCGCGATTGCGGTGGTGGTATTCGGGCTGTCATTCGCCCAGGCCGTGCTCATCATCCTGCTCGGCAATCTGACGTACTGCCTGACGGGGCTCGCCAGCCTGCAGGGGCCGCAGGCTGGCACGACGACGTTCGCCATCAGCCGGGCGCCGTTCGGGCCGAACGGCAACAGGATGCCGTCGTTCTTCAACTGGGTCACGCAGGTCGGGTTCGAGATCGAGGGCATCGCGCTGATCGTGTTTGCCGCGATCCTGCTCTCGACCAAGGCGGGGTTCGCGGCTGGCACCCCGGCGAAAGTCATTTTCATCATCCTTGCGGTCGCCATCCAGGCCGTGCTGCCGCTGCTGGGCCACGGGGCGGTGATGCAGGTGCTGCGCTGGCTCGCGGTCCCGTTCCTCGTCCTGTTCGCCGTCATGGCAGGCCTGACGGCAGGCAAGGTCAACCTGCACGTGCCGGCGCACGGGGCAAGCTGGGGCGCGCTGACCATCTTCCTCGCGCTGGTGATCGCGGCTGGTGGCCTCGGCTGGACGGAGAACGCCAACGACTACTCGCGGTACCTGCCGCGGACGATAGACAAGAAGCGGATCGTGCTGGCGGTGCTGCTGGGCGGCGCGATCCCGTCCGCGCTGCTGGAGATCCTGGGCGCTGCCATCGCGACCGGCGTGCCGAGCGCGACCACGCCCAACGGCCTGGTGTCCGGGTTCCCCGGCTGGTTCGTCTGGCCGTATCTCATCTTCGCGATCTTCCAGCTCTTCGCGATCAATACGCTGGACCTTTACTCGTCGGGCGTGACCCTGCAGAGCCTGTTCCCGCGGCTGAACAGGCTGCAGTGCGTCGCGATCGACACGGTCATCTGTGGCGGGATAGCCGGCTATGCCGTCTTCTCCTCGCACTTCTACATGCTGCTCGCGGACTTCCTGCTGTTCATCATCGTGTGGCTCGGACCGTGGTGCGGCATCTACCTGGTCGACAGCTGGCTGCGTCGGAATCGTTACGACCACGACGGCTTGCTGAACGAGCGGAGCGGCCGGTACTACCGCCACGGCGGCTTCCACTGGCCAGGCATCGTGGCCCAGGTAATCGGGATGGTGTGCGCGGCGCTCTGGCTCAATGCCTACTCCCCGTACGTCGGTCCGCTGGCCAGCCGCGTCGGGGGCACGATCGGGTCGGACTTCAGCGTGTTCATCGGCCTGTTCGTCGGCGCGGTGGCGTACTTCCTGCTGGCCAGGCGGTCCGTCCGGGCGGAGGGCGAGGCATCTCCGGTGCCCGCCGTCTCCTAGCGCCAGCTCGCAGCGGCTGGCCCGGGCCGGGCGACAGCCGGGACGAGCCGGGCTCAGCGGGCTGAGGCTGGGCTAAGGTCACTGGGCTAAGGTCACTAACCGTGACGGCACCGCGCGTGGCGATCGGCCCGCACCACAGCGCGCTGGCGGAGAGCGCAGTACGTGCTGCCGGGGGTGTGCCCGCGAGCCCGGACTCGGTCGCCGACGCCCTGGTCTGGCTCGCGCCGCGGGATATGGCAGGGCTTCGGGCTGCGCTTGCCGCTACAGCCGCGCGCTGGGTCCAGTTGTCATCGGCCGGCATCGAGATGACCGCGGCAGCCGGGCTGCTCGACCATGACCGCGTCTGGACGTCGGCGAAAGGGGTCTATGCCGACCAGGTCGCCGAGCACGCTCTCGCGCTGGCTCGCGCTGGCTCGCGCTGGCTCGCGCTGGCTCGCGCTGGCTCGCGCTGGCCTGCGCCAGCTGCCGGTGCGCATTGCGGCACGATCGTGGGGGAAACCGGGTGGCGACTCGCTGTTCGACGAGCCGGTGACGATCCCCGGTGGCGGCGGCATCAGCGCTAGCCTGTTCGGCTCCTCGATCCGTTCCGGGTCATGGCGACCGTCGTGCGGCGGGGCTCCGAGCCGATGCCGGGCGCCGGGCAGACGGTGCCGGCGAGCGGGCTCGCCGCGACGCTACCGGACGCCAACGTCGTGTTCCTCGCGCTGGCGCTCACCCCGGGAGCATCGCCGCCGCCGCCCTGGACGTCACCGACCCCGAGACGCTGCCAGACGGGCATCCGCTGTGGACACAGCAGCGGTGCATCATCAGGCCGCACACCGCCGACCCCGCGAAGCTGTCCGACCCGGCATTCGGCCGGCGGATCAGCGACAAAGTGTCAAGGTTCGCGGCCGGCCAGCCACTGCTCGGCGTGGTCGACCCATCGGCTGGCTACTAGAACTCCGGCGCTACCCAGACTCGCCGCGTTTCGCCAGGTACGCCGCGCCGCGCGGGGAGATCCGGTAGCCGACGTCCAGGCTGATCGTCAAGCCGAGTTCCTTGAGCCGGCGCACGTGCAGCTTGTAGTCCGGCCGGTCCCAGTCAAGGTCCGCGGCGAGCTGCGCCGACGACACCGCGGGCTCGCTGCCGATCTGCACGAGGACCGTGGTGGTCCAGGGGCCGCGCTTGCTCGCCGCGTCCATCCGGGCCAGCCGCTTGCCGATGGCACGCACGTCGTCGTCTGACAGGGCCGCCGTGCTGGCGAGCTCATCGCGCGGGTCGGGACCGTCGAGCGGCCGGAACCGGATGCAATACAGCGGCAGGTGAGGATCACCGCGCAGGCCGGCGACTGCCGCCTCGACGCTCGCGAACCCCGCGTCCCTGGCGAGCGAGAGCGTGATATCCGCCGTGGTGATTGTGTCCACCGACTCGGCCACCACGAGCCCGGCGCCGGTGCGGTACTGATGGCCGGTCACCACCTGGACGCGTCGCCAGTGCCGGAACGCGACGGTGATGCTGCAGTCGCTGAGTCCCTGGCGCAGGCGTGGTTCGAACTGCACGTTGCGACTGTACTGCGACGCGGGAATCGGGCGACCAGGTCAGCCCGCTGCCCGCATCGGCTGCGGGGCGCTCGTTACGTCCGCAGATGCTGACGACGGTCGCGCGCTAGTCGGCGCTCGCGGCACGACGTCGGCCCGCGGGAATGACAGGCGCAATTTCTGCGCGACACTGGTCTCATGAACGGCAGCGCGGCGGCGGGACAGGCCCCCTCGGGCGTCAGCGACCATACCTGGCGCGCGCCACCGCCTGTGCTCCGCGAGCTCGTGGACTGGTGTGCCGGCTACCGGGACATCGGGATCCCGCCGGCCAAGCACCGCGGCCTGCCGTCGCCGGGACTCACCCTCATCTTCACGCTGGACGACAGGCTGACGATCGCCGAGCACCCGGATCCAGCCCAGCCCGCTGACAGTTTCGACACGCTGGTCGGCGGGCTGCATACCAGGCCGGCGCTGATCACCCACGAGGGTCGCCAGTCTGGCATCCAGCTCGGGCTGAGCCCGCTCGGGAGCCGAGTGCTGCTCGGCATGCCCGCGGCCGAACTGGCAGGCATCGACGTCCACGGCCGTGATGTGCTCGGCGGCTTCGCCACCGAGCTGCAGGACCGGCTGCGCATGGCCGCCAGCTGGGACGAGCGCCTGGCCATCCTGGAGCAAGCGCTGCTGTGCAGAATGCGGCAGGCTGACGAGCGGGCGGGCATCGGCGGCGAGGTGCTGCATGCCTGGCAGCGGCTGCTCCGGTCGGGGGGCACCACGCCGGTTGCTGACCTGGCCGCCGAGACCGGCTGGAGCGATCGGCACCTACGGGCGAGGTTCCGGGCGGAGATCGGGCTCGCGCCCAAGGCGGCGGCCCGGGTGATCAGGTTCGACCGGGCGCGGCGCATCCTGCAGCGGCGGGCGGCGAAGGGCGAGGCCCTGCAGCTAGCCGAGCTCGCCGCCTCCTGCGGTTACTTCGACCAGGCGCACCTGGACCGGGAGTTTGGCCTGCTGGCAGGCTGCTCGCCGACGACCTGGGTCAGGACGGAGTTCCGAAACCTCCAAGTCAGCGCCGATCAGCCGCTGCAAGGCTGACGGTATGAGCGACACGACCCCAGCGCCACAGGTGTGGCCGACGCTGCGCGCGCGCGACGCGCGCGCGCTGATCACGTTCCTCGTCGACGCATTCGGATTCCAGGAGACCGTCGTCCACGGCGACGGCGACGCCGTCGATCACGCCGAGCTGTCGTGGCCGCCGGGCGGCGGCGTCATGCTCGGCTCGGCGCGCGACTCCGAGACCGACGACTGGCCGCTGCGTGCGGGCAGCTTCGGTGCCTACGTGGTCACCGACGAACCGGACGCCGTCTTCGCCCGGGCGACAGCGGCCGGCGCCGAGGTGGTGACTGCGCCGCATGACACCGACTACGGCTCACGGGAGTTCGCGGTCCGCGATCCAGAGGGCAACCGCTGGTCGTTCGGCGTCTACCGGGGCGCGCCGCGCAGCTAGACCGGGCCACCCACGGTCGCGGGGGACGTGGCCGGCGCGCGCGTCCGGCACACTAAGCGGATGGCTGAACCGCAGTGTGATCCCCGTGACCCGCGCGGCCTGCGGGCGG
>JBOHCP010000234.1:0-7817 GCA_050698875.1 Streptosporangiaceae bacterium
GACGTCGGCACCGCTCGCGCGGACCGCGGCGAGCACGTCGCGGACGCACGCGGCTATCCCCTGCCAGTTCGCCTCGACGTCGAAGTCCTGACCGCCCGGCGCGTCGGGCGGCTCGTGGTGCGTCCACTCGCGCAGCGCCACGGCGGCCTGCTGGCCGGTCGCGGCGAACAGCACGGCGCGGCAGCTCCCCGTGCCGGCGTCGATGGCCAGCAGGTACGGCCTGGCCGGAGTGGTCATGATGGCACCGCCTTGCCGGCTAGCGTCTCGGGGTTCGCCAGGTTCCTGGGCGTCGCGCCCGACAGCAGATCGCCGATCGCCGCGGCGGCCAGCTCGGCGCCACGCTCCAGGGTCTCGCGCGTGGCACCGCCGATGTGCGGGGTGATGATGACGTTGGGCAGGTCGAGCAGCGGGTGGCGGTCGCCGGCCGGGCGCTCGGCTACGTCCAGGGCCGCGCCGGCCAGCGCGTGACCGCGCACGGCCTGGAGGAGGGCCGCCTCGTCGACCAGCGACTCACGCGCCGTGTTGATGAAGAACGCGCCCGCTCGCATGCGCGCGAACGCGGCGGCATCGAACATGCGAATGTTGTCGGCCGTGGCCCGAGCGTGCACGGAAACGATGTCCGACCGGCTGAGCAGCTCGTCGAGAGCGGCCACGAATACGCCAGCGGGCAGCTCGCGCGGCGGGACGGGGTCGTAGGCCAGCAGCCGGAATCCCAGCGCACGGGCGCGGACGGCGACCTCACGCCCGACATGACCGAGGCCGACCAGCCCGAGGGTCATGCTCGCCGCCTCGCCGCCGATGAACTCACGTCCCTCATAGGTGCTGGCCGCCAGTGGTCTGCCGTCGAGCAGGCCGCGGCTGGCGGCCGGGGCAGCGCGAATGAGCAATAGCGCGAAGGCGAGCGTGAGCTCGGCGACCGCGATGGCATTGCGGCCAGGTGCGGTGGCGACGGGGATGCCGCGCGCGGTCGCGGCGGCTACGTCTACATTGACCGGGCCGCCGCGGGCGCAGCACACCAGCCGTAATGGCGCGGCGTCCAGCACCTTGGCGGTGACGGGCGCGCCGTGGACGGCAAGCACGTCGTGACCCGCCACTGCCGCCGCGACCTCCAGCGGGTCGCCGATGTACTCGCGGACACCGTTCGCCGGCTCCGCCTCCGGTCTGGCCTCCGACTCGAGCTGAAGCTGCGTGACCGACACGGCCTCGCCGAGCGGCGCGAGGGCCGCGGCGAAGATCGCGGTCGGCATGTAGCTGTCCCCGACGACGAGGACCCGCAGCCTTTCTCTCATGGGTAGACGTAGGTCGGCTTGAGATCGATCGCGTGGCCGCTGCCGGATTCCAACACGAACTTGAGCATCGGCGCGGTGTCGAGGTAGTAGAACTCGATCGACGCGCCGATCCGCCCGCTCATCAGGATCTCGGCGCCGTGCGCGCGCCAGTGGTCCTTCATCAGCACGCTGTCTGCGTCAGAGTGCTTCATGCAGGCGATGTGCTGGACGCCTTCGCCGTGGGCGTCGAGGAACTCCTGGTAGATGCTCGGGCCGCTGACCGGCTGGATCAGCTCGAATCCCAGGCCGTCGACGTTCGCCTCCGCGCCGATCATCCGGTACTCGACCGGCTGGCCGCGCACCGTGGTGTCGTGCAGCAGCGGCGGTGCATACTCGAATACGCTCCATGGTCCCCAGCCCAGGGTCTGCGTGTACGTCTTCAGGGCTGCCTCGATGTCGCGCACGACCACCGCGATCTGCGTGATCTTCATGGAGGTGGGCGGCGCGATGATCTGCCCGCCGTTAGCGCTTGTCATGGCTCCTCCTCAGACTCGAAGTACGATCCCGTCTCCCTGCTAGCGAAGCTCGGGACAGGCAGGGGGTCGGCTGCAGCTTTTCCAGCAGCAGGCTCAGGTTTGCTGCCGCGTCGCCGCCGTCGAAGATCGCGCTACCGCTCACCACGACATCGGGACCCCAGCTGGCAATTTCTGCCGCGTTAGCGAGGGTCACACCGCCGTCGACGCCCACCATGACGTCGGCGCCGGCCTCAGCGATCATCGCCCGCACCGCGGCGACCCGGCGGCGGGTGTTCGCGGCGGGCCGCTGGCCGGGCCAGCCGGGGTTGACGGCGAGAACGAGGACGAGGTCGACGAGCTCGAGCAGCGGATCGACCGCCCGGACGGGCGTGCCGGGGTTGATGGCCACGCCGCGCAGCACAGGCTCCGAGCGCTCCGCCGAGAGCTGGGTCAGCTCCTGCAGCGCCCGGTGCGGGTGGCGGGTCGACTCGGCGTGCAGAGTCACGACCGCAGCCCCGGCGCTGACGACGTCAGGCAGGAGTCGTCCGGGTTCGCTGACCATGAGGTGCGCGTCTACCGCGACGCCGGTGGCGGCCGCCGCCGCAATGACGGGCGTTCCGACCGTGAGCTGGGGGCAGAACGTGCCGTCCATGACGTCGATGTGCGCCCAGCGCGCCTTGCCCGCCAGGACCGCCAGCTCGGCGCCGAGCCGCGTGAGATCTGCGGTCAGCACCCCGGCGCTCAGCAGCGGCGCCGCGCTTGTCACGCCGGGCCCCTCGCGGTTGACAGAATCCGCTGCGCCGTGCCCGCCGCGAACTTATCGATTGCAGCCGCGCCGCTCAGCACGCCGAGTTCAAGGTCGTAGCGGCGGGTCTCACCGGGCTCAAGCAGCTGCAACTCGCCGCGCTCCCTGGCGTCAAATCTGCCTGCGTCACGGTTGGTGCTCGGCTCCATCGCCACCACGTAGGTGCCGCGACCGAGCTGACGCCAGGTGATGTGGTGCGGCAGCTCCGCGCGCCGGTACCGCTGATACACCCCAAGGCCCGCGCTGCGGTTGACGACCGCAGCGGCTACGTACCCGTCCTCATCGGCCTGCATGTCGTGCTCGTAGCACTCCTCGACGAACTCCGCGGCAGGCGCCTCGAGCCTGCGGTAGTCCTCCGATCGGGCCTCGCTCACGCATCGGCCGGGTGCGGCCGGGTACACCAGCTCGGCGCCAGCGTCGACGACGGGGAAGCCGACGTTGCAGTGGTACAGCATCATGTGCGGACACTGCGTCACCCCGATGTTGGTCACGGTGTCGCGAATTCGCAGGGACGCGCCACCCAGATCAGCCTCGATCCGCCGGCTCAGGGTGAGCTGCTCGCCGAACACCGCGGCCTGGACGACCTCGCCCTGCGCCCAGATCTGGCACTCGTCGCCGTGCCAGGTGCAGCCGTAACCGGCGAGCCGGGCCGGCAGCCCGGTGTAGCGCCCGTGCAGTCCGTAGTCTTGCGTCCGCCGGTGCGGGTAGTTGAAGAAGCTGGTGTCATCGGCCCCGCCGAGCAGTGTGTGATCAAGCCCGCAGGTCGAGACCAGCCCGCCAGGGAAACCGCGGAACCACTCGATTCCCGACGGGTCATGGAGCCAGGGACTGATCAGCCCGACCGGTGACCACCACGCGATCGGCCGGCCTGCGGTCCAGGCCCGGCCGATGTCAAAACCGCGGTCGACGAGCACCTCGAAGTCGAGACCGGCCCCGGTAGCGAAGCGCAGCACCCGGACGCCACGCTCGGCTCCGTCAGTTGCCTCGAGCAACTGCACGCCCGCGATCTGCTCGAGCCTGCCCACCCGGGCCAGCAGATCCTCCCTGGACCACTGCCGTCCCCAGAGGCTGACCACTGTCTGGGCTCCTCACCCCACGCGGAGCATTTGCTCAAGCTCAGATCATCCGCTCCCTGGAGTATGAAGCTGGCCCGACGAGGTTGGCAAGGGCGCGCGGGCAGAATTGACAACCAGCGGCGCGCCTGCCGCAGGGACTATTCGCGGTCGATGACCTGACCGCCGTCGAGCGGGATGACGGCACCCGTCATGAACGACGACAGCGGGCTGAGCAACAGCAGAATCCAGCGGGCGACTTCATCCACGGTCCCGATCCGGCCGAGGGGCACCTGACTGCGCAGCCAGCGATAGGCCTCGTCCAGGTCGGTTGCCCACGTCGCGTGGATCGGAGTGTCGACCGGGCCTGGTGCCAGGCAGTTCACCCGGATCCCGGCCGGCGCAAGCTCGCCCGCCAGCGACTCGGTCAGGTACGCAAGCGCGCTCTTGGTCATGCCGTACACCGACTGGCCGACGCGGCGCAGCGTCCCGGACGAGGAGCCGACGTTGACCACGGCGCGCAGCGTGGAGCGCGTCAGCGCGGGCACGGCGTGCTGGATGAGAAAGAACGGCGCGCGGACGTTGGTGGCGACGTGCTCGTTGAAGCCAGGTACATCCCAGTGCTCCAGCGGGAAGTGGCGGACCACCGCGGCGTTGTTGACCAGACCGTCGATACGGCCGTATCGGTCCAGGCAGGCTTGGGTGACCAGCTCGGCGCTGGCCGGCTCGGCCAGGTCGGCGGCCACGGACGTCGCCGTGCCATCTCCGGCACGGATCTGGCCGACGACGTCATCCAGCAGCTCACCGCGGCGCCCTACTAGCAGCACGGCGGCACCCGCCGCGCCGAGCTGCCGGGCAGCGGCCGCGCCGATGCCGCTCCCAGCGCCGGTGACGATCACGGCGGTCCCGGCCAGCTGAAGATCGAGTGCGCCGGCCGGTCCGGCGATGGCTGAGCTCGTCATCATTCCTCCAGAATCCGGCGCCGCGGCTTGTGAGCCTGAACCGCAACGCTGCGCACAGAGCTGAGCGCATGTCAAGGTAGTGAGCCTTTGCCCGGGCCGGCCGCGCCTGGCGGGAGCTCGCGGCCTAAGCTGCGGCTGCATGCCGGGCGCCGCTTGCGCAGCGCGCCAGCCAGGGAGATTCTGTGGCCGGACCTGCTTAACGGGCGCGGTCGCCTGCGGCCCGGCGGCGGGAAGTGGGCGAGGGCGGCATGGCAAGAGAACACGTCGACGCGGTCGGGCGCTGGAGCTCGGAGGAACTGCTGCTGCGAGCCGCCTGGTTCTACTACAAAGACGAGCTAACGCAGGACGAAGTCGCCAAACGGCTCTCGGTGTCCCGTGCCTCGGTAGGCCGGCTGCTCGAACGGGCGCGGCGCGTCGGGCTCGTGACGATCAACCTGAATACGGAATATCTGGATGCCTTCGAGCTCAGTGCCGAGCTTCGCCAGGTGTTCGGCCTTTCCGAGGCGCTCGTCGTCCCCGATCACGAAAAGGAACCACCCGACCATCACGCCCTCAATGCACGGATCGGCCTTGGCGGCGCGCAATTCCTCAGCACGCACCTGCGGCCCGGTGGGACGCTCGGAGTCGGCTGGGGCGAGACCGTCTCGAGGGTCATCGCTGCCACCAACTTCGGGACCGTCGGACCCCTGCACATGGTGACGCTGACCGGCGGCGTCGATGGCTACCTGCAGACGATCCTGTCGTCCAAGAGCGACAACACCACCGACGCCGACCTGACCACGGCGATCGTGATACCTGCGCCGATCTTCATCTCGTCGCCCGCCCTGGCGGCCGCGCTCCGTGCGGAACCCACCATCCAGCACGTGCTGAAGCAGGCCTGCAGCGTCGAGCAGGCAGTCGTCGGAGTCGGCACTCCGACAACCGACGCCACGATCGTCCAGCTCGGTTACCTCGGCGCCGCAGACGTACGCACCCTGCGGGACCGAGAAGTTGTCGGTGACATTCTGGGCCAGTTTTTCGACGCGGAAGGAAAGGTAGTCAAGCTGCCCATTCATGACCGCCGGATCGGGATAGAGCTATCCGACCTGAAGTACATTCCGAAGGTCGTCGGAGTTGCGGGCGGCGTGCACAAGGCACCTGCCATCCTCGGCGCGCTGCGCGGCGGGTTCCTGGACGTCCTGGTCACGAATGAGCTGGCCGCCATCCGGCTGCTGGAACTGCAGCGGCGCGCGCGCCGCACCGCCAGCCGCAGGAGCTGACCACGCCGAGGTCCCGGCCAGCGCACCGGCAGCGTGCGTCAGGGAGTCCAGACGCAGCGGTCGTGGGCGAAGTAGACCATGCGGGCATCGAGGTGCTGGAGGGCGTCGATCCAGTCCGGGATGTCGGGCAGGGGCTGGCCGTGACCGTCGCGGCTGGCCTGCCAGGCGAGCTGGTCGGCGGCGTAGTCCGTGGCCGTATCGTGGCTTTGGCCCGCGAGGATCACTGCCCCGTCGCCCCGGCGGACAACCAGCGACTGGTGGCCGTCTGTGTGACCGGGCGTCGGCATGAGGAAGACCCCCGGCAGCACCTCAACCTCGCCCGTCACCGGTTCGAATCGGCTGGGCTCGATGAGCTCGGGGAGCGTGTAGTGCGGCGTCCGGAGGGCGGCGTCCAGCTCGGCGCCTTGCACGAAGACCGGGATCGGGCCCAGCAGCGGATTGCCGCCGCAGTGGTCGAAGTGCAGGTGGCAGTTCGCGGCGACGCTGAGATCAGGGACCTGCACCCCGATGGCCGCCAGCGCCTCGTGCAGCCCGGCCCGGCGGGGCCGGTAGTAGGCGTCGACATCCGGGTGGGATCCCATGCCGGTGTCGAACAACAGCATCCCCCGCGGGTGGTCGACGAGGTAGCCCAGGCACGGATCGACCCTGGGATGGCTCGTCCCGGTCTCCTCCGGTGGCCGCACGAAGTAGCCGAAATCAACGCGGCGCACCGCGACATCAGCCATGTCGCCATACTCGCAGATCACCGCTGAAACGCAGAGCCAGCGGATCAGCCGACCCTCGGATCAGCCGAAGCTGGGGCTCTTGACCTGGAACGAGAAGGTCTGTGTCAGCAGCACGCCGGTGATCGTCACCGTGTACGTGCCGACGACGGCCAGTCCTGTCGTGTCGACGGCGATCGTGACGGTGCCGTTACCGTCCGGACCGCTCGCCGCGAGCGGTTGGGGCGAATGCAACCTGGGTCCCGTCAGGGTAGCCGTCACGGACCGTGGTGCCGTTCGGCGTACTGCCCGGGATGAAACCATTCCCGGTGACCCTGACAGTCTGACCGCTCGCCACCCTTGAAGGCGGACTCGCTGATGTGGGACTGCAATCGGCTCAGCGCGTCCCGTGCGATCCGACTCGGCTGGAACGATCCGTGCTGCCTGTCGATCTGCTGGACCAGGGCGGGCACGAACGCCGGCGCGTAGATGGTGCCCCAGCCCGACGCGAGGTCATAGCCGGTCGCGGTTGCGAAGCCGGTGACGCCGTACGCGGTGTCGGTGTAGCCGGCCGGCACGTCGATGATGCCGGCCGCCGCACCGCGTGGTCCGATCGCCGCCAGGGCTGGGTTCACCGTGCCCAGGCTCGCCCCGCGCAGCCGCGTGGCCAGCGCGAGGATGTCCGCGAAGGTGGACGACGCCTGCGACGCGCCGTCATCAGCATCCATCGAGATGTCGGGCTCGGCCCGGCCGGTGACGCCATCGAGCGCCGGGATGCCCCACTGCCACCACGGCTTCGGGTAGAGAGTGGATACTCCGGCGCTCTCCGCGTCCGAGTTGCTGTTAAAGGCGGTCCCAGCGCGTCAGGGCGGTACGCCCGGCCACAGTGGCGAGGCCAGCGTTGGGGATGGTGCCACCGACCGCGGTGACCCATGGGTTGTCCACCGGGTGACCAGCGGTCTTGCCGATCGGCGGGGTGCACTGGCCGGTGTCGTTGAGCACCGTCGGGTCGGTCGGGCCGCAGTCACCGGATGCGAACATCACGGGCACGCCACGCGCAGCAGCATCGATGAACGCGGGATCCAGCGAGTGCACAGCCGCCGCCTGGCTCGCGGCGGGGCTGGTTGGGTCGCTGATGAAGTCGTTCTCACCGTCGCCAAGGCTCACCGTGATGATGTCGGCCAGGTGCTGGTCTGCGATCATCTCGATGGCCTGGGCTACCTGTGGCCAGCCCTGCATGCCGATGGTTTCCGGC
>JBOHCP010000235.1:0-7809 GCA_050698875.1 Streptosporangiaceae bacterium
GCTCCGAGCCGGCTCGAACCGACGGAGCCCGGCCACGGCGCGCACCGCATCTACCTGGACCCCTGGGCGGGAGACGAGCCATCGGGGGAGCGCAGGTCCCCGCCAGGTCCCGCCGCCCTGCCCTGAGGCTGAGGGCTGCAGTACGCTGCGGCGAGGGAACAGGAAGGAGCGGATCGTCAGCCAGTCCCGATTGCTCGTGCTGATTTCCGGTACGGGCAGCATCCTGCAGGCGCTGATGAACGCGTGCACCGATCCCGGCTTCGGTGCCCGGATTGTCGCCGTCGGCGCGGACCGGGACGGCACCGGGGGTGTTGCCAGAGCCGAGGCAGCGGGCATACCGACGTTCGTGCGGCGGCTGAAGGACGCGCCCGACCGGTTCGGCTGGGACCGGACGCTGACGTCAGACTGCGCCGCGTTCGAGCCCGACCTGGTGATCCTGGCGGGGTTCCTCAAGCTCGTCGGGGCAGATTTCCTGCGCTGCTTCGGCGGCCGGCTGATCAACACCCATCCGGCCCTGCTCCCGGCGTTTCCCGGGCTGCACAGCGTGCGGGACGCGCTGGAGCACGGGGTCAAGGTGGCCGGCTGCAGCGTCATCCTGGTGGATGCCGGCGTGGACAGCGGCCCCATCCTGGCTCAGGAAGGCGTGCCCGTGCTTGACACCGACGACGAGGCGACGCTGCACGAGCGGATCAAGGTCAGCGAGCGCGCGCTCGTGGTGGACACGGTGGGCCGGATGGTGCGGTACGGCTGGTCCGTGCAGGGTCGCCAGGTGCGAATCGGCGCGCCGGGCCAGCAGGTCAGCAGCGCGAGGTGGTGATCACGTGACCGGGGTGACCAGGGTGGCGATCCGGCGGGCGCTGGTCAGCGTCTACGACAAGAGCGGGATCGCGGAGCTGGCCGCGGCCCTGCACGCGGCCGGCGTGCAGATCGTGTCGACGGGCAGCACCGCGGCCACGATCGCGGCGGCCGGCGTACCGGTCACCGCGGTCGAGGAGGTTACCGGCTTCCCCGAGTGCCTGGACGGCCGGGTCAAGACGCTGCACCCGGCCGTGCACGCCGGCCTGCTCGCTGACCTATCGAAGGACAGCCACCGTGCGCAGCTCGCTGACCTCGGCATCGAGCCGTTCGACCTGCTCGTGTCGAACCTGTACCCGTTCGAGCAGGCGGTGGCGAGCGACGCGAGCCCGGGCGAGTGCCTGGAGCAGATCGACATCGGCGGCCCGGTCATGGTCCGCGCGGCGGCGAAAAACCACGCCACCGTAGCGGTGGTGACGAGTCCGGCGGACTACCAGGACGTGGCAGCGGCGCTCGCGGCTGGCGGGTTCACCATCGAGCAACGGCGGCGGCTCGCAGCGCTGGCCTATGCGCACACCGCGGCGTACGACGCCGCGGTGTCGTCCTGGTTCGCCGCGCGGTACGCGCCCGACTCGGTGGCGGCGGAGACGGGCTGGCCGGACGTGGTCGGCACCGTCTGGCGGCGACAGGACGTGCTGCGGTACGGGGAGAACCCGCACCAGCGCGCCGCGCTGTACCGGCCAGCCGGCGGTCCCGCCGATGACCCGGGCATCGCAGCGGCGCAGTTGCTGCACGGCAAGGCGATGTCGTACAACAACTACGTCGACGCCGACGCGGCGCGCCGCGCCGCGTTCAGCTACGCAGAGCCGTGCGTAGCGATCATGAAGCACGCCAACCCGTGCGGCATCGCGATCGGCGCGGACCTGGCGGAGGCGCACCGCAAGGCGCACGCCTGCGACCCGGTGTCCGCCTTCGGCGGAGTGATCGCCGCGAACGGCGTGGTTACCGCCGCCGTGGCCAGTCAGATCGCCGACATCTTCACCGAGGTGGTCGTCGCGCCGGACTTCGAGCCCGCCGCCCGCGACATCCTCGCGAAGCAGAGGAATCTGCGTCTGCTGCGCTGCCTGCCGCCGCCAGCCGCCGCCGGAGTGGACTGGCGGCAGGTCAGCGGCGGTGTGCTGATGCAGACCCGCGATACCGTCGCCGGGCCAGGCAACAGCGCGGCACACTGGCGGCTCGTGGCTGGCCAGCCGGCCGGCGACGACGTGGTGGCCGACCTGGAGTTCGCCTGGCGTGCCTGCCGCGCCGTCAAGTCCAACGCGATCCTGCTCGCGGCCGGCCTGGCCAGCGTCGGCATCGGGATGGGCCAGGTGAACCGCGTTGACTCTAGTCGCCTGGCCGTGGCCAGGGCCGGCGAGCGGGCCGCGGGATCGGTGGCTGCCAGCGATGCGTACTTCCCGTTCCCTGATGCCCTGGAGGTGCTGATCGAGGCCGGAGTGCGCGCCGTCGCCGAGCCGGGCGGCTCGATCAGGGACGAGCTGTCCATCGCGGCGGCACAGGACGCAGGCGTCGCGCTGTACTTCACCGGGGTCAGGCACTTCTACCACTGACCGCGGGTCCCGACGTGAGCGGCGAACCAGCTGACGCCGTGACCGCTTGGTGTCCCCGACAAGGACGGGGCTCGGGCAGTCGGGAACAATGATCACGATGACTGCGACGATTCTCGATGGCAAGGCCACAGCCGCCGCGATCAAGGCGGACCTGGCCCAGCGGGTGGCACAACTCGCGACCGCCGGCATCACGCTCGGCCTCGGCACCGTGCTGGTCGGCGACGACCCGGGCAGCCAGGCCTACGTGGCCGGTAAGCACCGGGACTGCGCCCAGGTCGGGATCCGGAGCATCAGAAGGGACCTGCCGGCCGACGCCACGCAGCAGCAGGTCGAGGACGTCGTCGCCGGGCTCAACGCCGATCCCGGCTGCACGGGGTACATCGTGCAACTGCCGCTGCCGGCCGGCCTCGACGCCCAGCGGGTGCTCGGCATGATCGACCCCGGCAAGGATGCCGACGGCCTGCAGCCAGCGAACCTGGGGAAGCTGGTACTCGGCGAACCAGGGCCGCTGCCGTGCACGCCGAAGGGCATCGTCGAACTGCTGCGCCGCTACGACGTGCCGATCGCGGGCGCCGAGGTCACCGTGATCGGGCGCGGCATCACCGTCGGGCGCGCGCTGGGTCTGCTGCTCACGCGCCGCACCGAGAACGCCACCGTGACCCAGTGCCACACGGGGACCAGGGACCTGACCGCGCACACCCGCGCGGCCGACATCGTCGTGGTCGCAGCGGGCCGCCCGGGCTTGCTGACCGCTGACATGGTCAAGCCCGGAGCAGCCGTGGTGGACGTCGGCATCACCAGGACCGACATAGGCCTGGTCGGCGACGTGGATCCAGCGGTGGCGGACGTCGCCGGCTTCCTGGCCCCGGTGCCCGGCGGGATCGGCCCGATGACCAGGGCGATGCTGCTCGTCAACGTCGTCGATGCCGCGGAGCGCCAGCTGGCTGTCGGCTGACCGCCAGGACGTCCGGCCGGCTGACCGCCGAGACCTCCTAGGCCCCTGGCCCCAACTTTCCATTGATTCCGTGCGACTATATAGGGCATATCAGTCGACTAACCGCGTGAAGTCGATGGAAAGTGCCGAGTACGGCGATGAACGGCACCCGGCCGGTAGATCTACTGGCCAGTAACATATGCTGATCGCAGCGGCGTGGCGGCTCGACCCGCCGAGCGCCAGATCGTGGCAGTTTGGCAGGCTGTACAGTGCGCATGGCCGGGTAGCTGGGCGCCTGTGGCCGGCGTCGCGGGTACGGCCGGGTCGGACAGAAAGGTCAGCAGCTGATGAACATCGTGGTCTTGGTCAAGCAGGTGCCTGACACGTATTCGGAGCGGAAGCTGCGGGCCGACGACAGCACGCTGGACAGGGACGCGGCTGATGCCGTCATTAACGAACTGGATGAGTACGCGATCGAGGAGGGCCTGCGGCTGGCCGAGGCGCACGGCGGCGAGGTGACGATCGTGTCGATGGGACCGGACAAGGCGACCGAGGCGATCCGCAAGGCGCTGTCGATGGGAGCGGACAAGGCCGTGCATGTCAGTGACCCGGCGCTGCGCGGCTCGGATGGCCTGGTGACCTCCGCGGTGCTGGCGGCCGTGCTGGCGCGGACCGGCTTTGACGTGGTGATCCTGGGGTCGGAGTCGACTGATGCGCGGATGGGCACGCTGGCCGCGATGCTGGCCGAGCGGCTGGGCGTGCCGCAGATGTCGTTCGCTAGCAAGGTCGACATCGACGGCACCACCATCAGCATTCACCGGCAGGCGGACTACGGATACGACACGGTGGAGGCGAGCCTGCCCGCTGTCGTCAGCGTCGTGGAGAAGATCAACGAGCCGCGGTACCCCTCGTTCAAGGGCATCATGGCGGCCAAGAAGAAGCCCGTCGAGACGCTGACGGTGGCCGACCTAGGGATCGACGCCGGCCAGGCGGGACTTGCGGGCAGCGCGACCGAGGTGGTCAGCTTCGCAGCCCGCCCGGCGCGAGCGGCCGGGGTCGTCGTGACCGATGACGGCGACGGCGGCGCGAAGGCGGCCGAGTTCCTCGCGTCCCGCAAGTTCATCTGAGCACGCACAGTCCACGCACCCGACTGCGGAAGGCTTCCCGAGCATGGCTGAGATCCTGGTCCTCGCCGAGCACGACGGCGAGACCGTCAAGAAGGTCACCACCGAGCTGCTGACCCTGGCCCGCGCGCACGGCGAGCCGTCGGTCGTGTGGACCGGCCACGGCGCCGAGGGCGGCCGGGGCCGGCTGGCCGAGTTCGGTGCGGCGAAGGTCTACGTCGCCGACAGCAGCGACTACGCCGGCTACGTCGTCGCGCCGAAGGCCGAGCTGCTGGCCCACCTGATGGAACGAGCCGGAGCGGCTGCGGTGCTGGTGGCAGCGACCTCCGAGGGCCGCGAGGTCGCCGGGCGGCTGGCGGTCAAGACCGGCTCCGGTGTGCTGACCGACGTCATCGGGCTGGCCGATGGCATGGCCGGCGAGCAGTCGATCTTCGGCGGCGCCATCACCGTGCAGTCCAGGGTGCGGGCTGGCACGCCGATCATCGCGGTCCGGCCCAACGCCGTCACGCCCGAGCAGGCCGCGGGCGCGGCCGACCTCGAGCCGGTCGCCTTCACCGTCAGCGACGCCGCGAAGGGCGCGCGGGTGACCGGGAAGGTTGTCGCCGAGCGCGGCGCGCGGCCCGAGCTGACCGAGGCCTCCATCGTCGTCTCGGGCGGCCGCGGGCTCGGCTCCGGCGAGCACTTCGCCCTCATCGAGCAGCTCGCCGACACCCTCGGCGCGGCCGTCGGCGCCTCCCGCGCCGCCACCGACGCCGGCTGGTACCCGCACCAGTTTCAGGTCGGCCAGACCGGCAAGACCGTATCGCCGCAGCTCTACATGGCCGTCGGCATCTCCGGCGCCATCCAGCACCGGGCCGGCATGCAGACCGCCAAGACGATCATGGTGGTCAACAAGGACCCCGAGGCGCCGATCTTCGAGCTGGCCGACTTCGGTGTGGTCGGCGACCTGTTCAAGGTCGTGCCCCAGCTCATCGAGGAGATCGGCAAGCGGCAGGCCGGCTAATCAGGCGCCGCGCGGCGGCTCGCGGCGGGCCCGATCGGTCGGCCGTGACCGGCCGCGCCGCCAGCCGCCACTAGGCTGGGCACATCATGTCAGACCGAGGCGCTGCGGACGCGAGCACCGCCGGGACGCACCCGGCGGTGTATCTGGATCATGCTGCGACGACGCCGTTGCTGCCCGCCGCTGTCGCGGCTATGACCGAGGAACTCGCTCAGCTGGGCAACGCCTCGTCGCTGCACAACGCGGGCCGGCGGGCCCGCCGGGTCGTCGAGGAGTCCCGTGAGCTGATCGCCGAGACCTACGGCGCCAGGCCGAGCGAGGTGGTCTTCACCAGCGGTGGCACCGAGGCGGACAATCTGGCCGTCAAGGGGCTGTTCTGGGCGAGGAAGGCCGCTGACCCGCGTCGGCGGCGAGTGCTCGCGACCGCGGTCGAGCATCACGCCGTGCTGGACAGCGTTCGCTGGCTGGCCGACCAGCAGGGCGCCGAGGCAATCTGGCTTCCGGTGGAGCACACCGGGGTGCTCACCCCGGACATGCTGGCCGCGGCGATCGAGCAGGATCCGGCCACCGTGACCATGATCAGCGTCATGTGGGCCAACAACGAGGTCGGCACCGTGCAGCCGATTGCCGACCTGGCGGCCCTCGCGGCCGAGTACCAGATCCCGTTCCATAGCGACGCCGTACAGGCCGCGGGCACGCTGCCGGTGAGCCTGGCGGCGACCGGCGCCACCGCGCTCACGATCACCGCACACAAGATCGGCGGTCCGGTCGGCATCGGCGCGCTGCTGCTGGCCAAGGGCGAGCAGCCGGTGCCGGTACTCCACGGCGGCGGCCAGGAGCGCGACGTCAGGTCCGGCACGCTCGACGTGCCGGCGATCCGGGCGTTCGCGGTGGCGGTCGAGGTGACGGCCAAGCGCCGGGCGGACGAGGCCAAGCGACTCGCGGCGCTGCGGGACGACCTGATCGCCCAGGTGCAGGCCGCGGTGCCTGATGCGGTCCTGAACGGTCTGCCCGCTGGTCCCGGCAGGCTGCCGGCCAACGCCCACTTCTCCTTCCCTGGCTGCGAGGGCGACGCCCTGCTGATGCTGATGGACGCCCGCGGCATCGCGTGCTCGACCGGGTCCGCGTGCACGGCGGGCGTAGCCCAGCCCAGCCACGTGCTGCTGGCAATGGGCGCCGATGAGGCGCGGGCTCGCGGCTCGCTGCGGTTCTCGCTTGGTCATAGCTCCGAGCAGTCCGACGTCGACGCGCTCGGCGCGGTGATCGGCGAGGTCGTCGAGCGCGCCCGCCGCGCCGCCCGGTGAGGCACCTAGGCTGGCGGTGATGACGAGACTGCGCGTGCTCGCCGCAATGTCCGGCGGCGTCGACTCGGCCGTGGCCGCGGCGCGGGCCGCGGCGGCCGGGCATGACGTCACCGGCGTGCACCTCGCCTTGTCTCGCAATCCGAGCTCGTATCGGAGCGGCGCGCGCGGCTGCTGCACGCTCGAGGACGCCCGCGACGCCCGGCGCGCCGCCGATGTGATCGGCATCCCGTTCTACGTGTGGGACATGGCTGAGCAGTTCCACGCCAGCGTTGTGCAGGACTTCGTCGACGAGTACGCCCGCGGCCGCACGCCCAACCCGTGCCTGCGCTGCAACGAGAAGATCAAGTTCGCCGCCGTGCTCGACCGGGCTGTCGCGCTCGGCTTCGACGCGGTGTGCACGGGTCATCACGCGCGGCTCGAGGCCGTTCCCGGCGCCACCGCGCCGCGGCGACTGGTGCGCAGCGTCGACGCGTCGAAGGATCAGTCCTACGTGCTCGGCGTGCTCACCAGCGAGCAGCTGAGCCGGGCGCTGTTCCCGCTGGGCGACACGACCAAGGACCGGGTGCGCGTGGAGGCCGCCGATCGCGGCCTCGCCGTCGCGGCCAAGCCAGACAGCCACGATGTCTGCTTCATCGCCGACGGCGACACCGGGGCATTCCTGCGGCGGCAGCTCGGCAGCGCGCCGGGACAGATAGTGGACCGAGACGGCACCGTGGTGGGCAGCCACGACGGCAGCTACGGGTTCACGATCGGGCAGCGCAAGGGCCTGCGTATCGACCGGCCTGCCGCCGATGGCAGGCCGCGGTACGTGCTCACCATCGAGCCGCTGTCCCGCACCGTGACCGTGGGCCCGCCCGAGGCCCTGGATGTGCGGGAGATCGAGGCAACAAGGCCAGTCTGGTCCGGCTGCGCACCGCCGTCGGAGCCGCTGCACTGCCTGGTGCAGCTGCGCGCCCACGGCGAGGTTTACCCGGCGGTGTGCGAGCCAGCCGACGAGTTGATCACGATCAGCCTGCGCGAGCCTGCCCGTGGCGTCGCGCCG
>JBOHCP010000236.1:0-7804 GCA_050698875.1 Streptosporangiaceae bacterium
GGGCTCATCTACGCTCACCACCGGAACGGCTTCGCCCTGCACAGCCTCCGCAGCCTGGCGACGAGCCGGCTCTACCTGCAGGTCAGTCCCGACGACGACATCGGCGAGTGGCCGGACGAGCGGATCTGGGCGGAGCTGGCCCGGCGGTTCGAGTTCCCCGGCTGGACGCTGCGACAGGGCCCGGTGCTGGACAAGAGCATCACGCCGATGCGGAGCTTCGTCAGCGCCCCGATGCGGTATGGCCGGCTATTCCTGGCCGGGGACGCCGCGCACATCGTGCCCCCTACCGGTGCCAAGGGCCTGAACCTGGCGCTCGCCGACGTCGCGGTGCTCGCCCGCGCGCTGGACGCGCTGCTGCGCGGCGACGAGGAACCCGCGACCGCGTACTCGGCGACCTGCCTGGACCGGGTCTGGCGGTCGACGCACTTCTCGTGGTGGATGACCACAATGCTGCACCGCACGCCGGGGGCCGATGAGATGGAAACCCGGCTCCAGCTGTCGCAGCTGCGCTACACCGTCAGCTCCAGGGCCGCGGCGACCTCGCTGGCCGAGAACTACACCGGCTTTCCCGTGCAGCAGACTGCCGAGCCACGGCAGGCTGTGCCCGGCACGCGCTAGCGTCCGGGCTGGGCAGCTCCGCGCGCCAGTCAGCAAAGGACGCGCCGCTTTTCTGCACTGCTGCCCCGTCCTCGTTCTCGCCATCTCACCTGCAGTCGCCCGGCTGCACCGCGAGAAGCGCTCGGTCGAGGGCCGTGACAGGTATTCCGTATGTCAAGATTACGTTCTAATATTCGGAACATGGCGGACGGGAGTAACGCGCCTGGGTTCTCCCAGTCGCTGGAGCGCGGCCTGGCGGTCCTGTCGGCCTTCAGCCCGGACCGGCCGGCGCTCGGGATCAGCGAGCTTGCTCGCGAACTGGGCCTCACCCGCAGCACGACGCACCGCTACGTCGCCACGCTCGCGTCGCTCAGTTACCTGGAGCAAGACGGTTCGACGCGCAAGTACCGTCTCGGCCCGCGCGTGCTCGACCTGGGTTTCTCGATGCTCGGCTCACTGGAGCTGCGGGAGATCGCGGCGCCGCATCTGCGTCAGCTCACGGACACGACCGGGCACACGTCGAACCTGGCCATCCGCGACGACACCGACGTGATCCTGATCGACCGCGTCCGGGGTCGGCCGGGCCGCTACCACCACCTCGAATTCAGTCTGCACGTCGGCTCGCGGCTGCCGTCTTACTGCAGCGCGACCGGCAAGGCGCTACTTGCCTTCCTGCCCCGCCCCGATCTTGACGCGCTGCTGGAGCGCATGGACCTCGTCCAGCGCGGACCCCGTACCCGCACCGACAAGAAGGCGCTGCTCGCCGAGCTTGAGCAGGTGCGGCGCACCGGCATCGCCACCAACGACGAGGAACTGGAGAGCGCGCTGCGGTCGATCGCCGCACCCGTGCGCGCGCGGTCCGGGCAGGTCGTGGCCGCGGTCAACGTCGCCATCCCGTGGTCCCCGGCCGCGATCAGCGACCTCGTCGCCCAGCTCGGGCCGACCATCCAGGCGACCGCCAGGCAGATCGCAGCCCGGATAATCTGAAGCGGCGCGAGCCAGACTGCTGGCGCGCTAGCGCCGGAGCAGGCGCAGCAGCGGGTTGCCCGCAGCCTGTTCCTCGCCCGTGGGCCACAACCAGTAGCCGACGGGGAACAGCCTGATCCCTGTTCGCTCGGCGAACAGACCCCAGATGCCGCGCGGTGCCCAGATCGCGATGCCAATGGCGATCAGCCCGAGCACGATCCAGTACCAGGTGCCGTCGGACGACATCGTCTGCTGCAGCACGAAAAACACCACGGTTCCGATGATCGGGCCCTCGATGGTGCCGATGCCGCCGATGATAGTAATGAAGATCATCTCGGCGGTGAACGAGACACTGAACGCTGCGGTCGGCTCGATGAACTGCTGGTCGATTGCGTACAGCGCGCCGGCCGCCGCGCAGCCGGCCGCCGCGACGAGGAACACCAGGCGCTGCACCGACGACACCCGCGCGCCCACGCTCCTGGCGCCGCTCTCGTCGTCCCTGATCGCGGTCAGGGCCAGACCGAGCCGGCTGCGGAGCAGCAAGTAGATCGCGCCGATGGCCACCACGGTCACCACGAGCGTAGCCCAGTAGGTGTCGGCGGACAGCAGCGTCGCGCTCTCCGTCAGGCCGGGCACGGCGATGCCGGTACCGGTGCCCAGCGAGCTGATCTGGATGACGACCAGCATGCACACCGAGGCGATCACCCACATGGTGATAGCGAAGTAGCCGCTGCGCAGCCGCGACACCAGCCACCACACGACCAGCCCGACAACGGTGCCCGCAACCGTGACGACGGGGATGGCGCCGAACGGGCTCAGCCCGTGCTTCGCGAGGATCACGACGAAGTACGCGCCCAGGCCGATGAAGGTCTGCTGGCCGATGGACACCAGGCCCGCGTATCCGGCCAGCAGGTTCCACATGCTCGCCATGATCAGCAGCAAGAAGAACTGGTCGAGCAGGCTCGTCGTCGACGAGTACACGAGGTAGGGCACGTAGGCCAGCACCGCCAGACCGACGATGGCAACCAGGCCGGCCCACAGCGCGGACCGGCGCGACCGCGTCACCCGCACCGGGGCCGCGGGCTGACCGCTGCTGGCCGAGGGCAGCGGCTCGCCGGCCCGCTGCGCTTGCTGCCCTACCGAACTCATGCCAGCTCCCTGCGGCTGGTGATGCCCTGCGGCCGGAGCACCAGGATGATGAGGAACAGCACCTGCCCGGCGAGCAACTGGTCGGCCGCGTGAATCTGGGCGCCGATCTGCTGCGCGACGCCGAGCAGAATCCCGCCGACCAGCGTGCCCCAGAGCGAGCCGAGCCCGCCGATGACGACCGCCTCGAACGCGAACAGCAGCAGCTGGTCGGTACCGGTGGTGGGGTCGAACTGGGTGTACATGCCGAACGCGAGTCCGGCCAGCGCCACCGTGCCGAACGCGATCGCCGCCGCGACGCCGAACACGTGCCGGTAGTTGATCCCGGATAGCTGCGCGGCCTCCCGGTCGTCGGCCACCGCCCGGATCTGCCGACCATGCCTGGACGACGACAGGAAATACTGCAGGCCGAGCAGCACGACGACGGCGACCAGCAAGATCACCAGGTCGAGGTAGGCGATGGTGATCTGGCCGATGCTGAAGGAGTCGGACACCAGCGAGCCGATGCTCAGCGACCGGGAGTTGGCGGACAGGGACTGCTGCAGCGCGTTCTCGATCACCACGGACAGCCCGAACGTCACCAGCAGCGTGGTGAGGATGCTGCGGTTCAGCGCCACCTGTATCAGCGTGCGCTGCAGGATGTACCCGCCGGCCGCGAAGATCGGCACGACGAGCACGAACGACCAGACCATCGGCACGTGCGTCACGGCGACGACGCCGAGCGCGAGGTAAGCCGCGACCACGGCCAGGTCGCCGTGCGCGAGGTTGATGACCTTCATCACGCCGAACATCAGCGACAGCCCGCAGGCGAACAGCGCGTAGAGTCCGCCGAGCATGATGCCCTGGACGATTGCGTTGACCCAGGTCATGTGCTTGCTCCCGACGGTTGACCGGCCCCAGGCTGCCCCGTTCCTCCGTCGGACGCGGGCGGACGTGAGCCGTTGCCGGTCGCGCTCCCGGTCTCCCCGAAGTACGCCTGCTCGATCTGCGTGGCGGTCATGGTGGCGGGCGCGCCGGACAGCGTGATCCGGCCCTCGAGCAGGCAGTGCACCCGGGAGGCGACCGCGAGCGCCTGGCTGACGTCCTGCTCGACCAGCAGGATGGTGACGCCCGCCGCGGCCAGCTGGGGCAGCAGACCGTAGATGCGGCGCACCACGACCGGCGCGAGGCCGAGTGAGAGCTCGTCGAGCAGCAGCACGCGCGGGCTGGCCGCGAGCGCCCGGCCGATCGCCACCGCCTGCTGCTCGCCGCCCGACAGCTGCGCTGCCCGCTGGCCGCGCCGCTCCCGCATCCAGCCGAACAGCTCGTAGATGCGGTCGAGGTCCCAGGGGCCCTTCCGGCCGCCGCTGGTCCCGACGAGCAGGTTCTCCTCGACGGTCAGCGAGGGGAACAGCCGACGGCCCTCCGGCACGAGCGCGATGCCCGCGGTGACCCGCCGCTCCGGCCGCATGCCGGTGATGTCCTGGCCGTCGAGCAGCATCGAGCCCGAACTCGGGTGATGCAGCCCGGCGATCGTCCGCAGCAGCGTCGACTTGCCAGCTCCGTTGGCCCCGATCATGGCGTGCGTCGCGCCGGCCGGCAGCTGCAGGCTGACCTCGTGCAGCGCCTGCAGCTGCCCGTGGTGCACGCTGAGGCCGCGCACCTCGAGCAGCGGCCGTCCGTCGGCGCCCGCGCTCATGCCTGCTCCGGTTCAGCGCCGGGGACCGGCAGCGCCACCGAGACCTCGGTGCCGAGGAAGACCTCGCGCACCGCCGGCAGGGCGAGCACGTCCGCCGGCGCGCCGTCGCCGATGATCGAGCCGACGGACAGGCAGAGCAGCCGGCCGACCGTCGCCGTCAGCGCGTGCACGACGTGCTCGATCCAGAGGATGGCTACCCCGGTGGCGGACACGGCCCGGACGATGTCGCCGAGCTGCAGCACCTCGGGGTCGGTCAGGCCGCCTGCCACCTCGTCGAGCAGCAGCAGCCGGGGGCTGGTCGCCAGCGCACGCGCCACCTCCAGGCGCTTGCGGGACAGCAGCCCGAGTCGCTCGGCCGGGCTGTTGGCGTCCGCGGCGAGCCCAGTCAGCTCCAGCACCGAAGCCGCGGCTGCGTGACTTGGCCGGCGGCGCAGGCCGGCGCCCTGCTGCACCGCCACGAGCACGTTCTCGAAGACCGTCATGGCCCCGAACGGCTTGGGCACCTGGAACGTGCGCCCGATGCCGAGCCGGCACCGGGCGGCGGCGTCCTTCCTGGTGACCGACTCGCCGGCAAATATGACCTCGCCCGCCGACGGCCGCAGGTCGCCCGCGATGAGACCGAACACGCTGCTCTTGCCCGCGCCGTTCGGTCCGACGATCCCGACCAGGTCGCCAGGCCCGATCGTCAGCGACAGGCTGTCGGCGACCACGACCCTGCCGAAGCTCTTGCTGATCCTGTCGAGCTGCAGCAGGGTCGTGGCGTCGCCGGTCAGCGCATCAGGCATTCGTGGCCACGAGGTCGGCCCCAATCGGCACGTCCTTGTTCAGCGAGTTGTCCACGATCTTCATCTCGACCGGGTACTTGCTGCCGGCGGGCTGCGCCTTCCACTGCGCGCCGACCGGCTCGATGATGCCGACACCCGGCGCCGGGCCGGAGGCGAAGTCGATGGGTCCGCAGATACCCGAGTAGCTGACGTTGTGCAGGGCGTTCGCCACCTCGGCCCTGTCGTGCGGGTCGCTGACCGCGCCGAACGCCTCCTTGGCCACCTCGAAGAGCGAGTACGTCGAGCCGAGCGACTGCAGCCACTGCTGCCCCGAGTGGGCCTCGTAGGCCGACGCGAGGGAAGCCGCGGTCATGCCGCTCAGCGAGGACTTGTACGGCATGTACGGGCCCCACCACGAGTCGGTCGCGATGTTGTTGACCAGCGCCGGACCGAGGGCGGCGGTGTCCGCCGGGAACAGCAGCACCTTCGCCACGGTCGCGATCTTGGGCTTGAAGCCCTGCTGCGAGGCCTGCTTCCAGAACGTGTTGAAGTCGGGCGGCAGCGGGCAGTTGCTGAACACCTCGCAGTTCTGGCTCTTGAACATCGAGATCATGGACGTGAAGTCGGTGGTGCCGTCGGCGTACGCGCCGCCATCGATGACTGTGTACCCGTCCGCCTTGATCAGCGGTTCGAAGCCACCCCGGAAGGCGTTGCCGTCAGCATCGTTCGGGTACACGCAGGCGACGATCTTGTCATTGCTGATGCGGTTCCACATCGGCACGAAGGTGCCATTGAATTCTTTCAGCCCGAAGAAGAACATCGACACGTACTTGAAATCGGTGGTCGGGCTCACCGGGTTGCCGCCGAGGCCCGCGTACCAGGACTCCCAGGGCACGACCGTCGACAGGCACGGGGTGCCCGCCTTCTGGCAGGCCGCCGCCACCGGGTTGGTGGTCTCCGGCGCCGACGTGGTCAGCACCAGGTCGACGCCGCTGGTCACCAGCTGCTGCGCCACCTGCGCCGCGCGGGTCGAGCTGGACTGGCTGTCCTGGACGTTCACATTGATCTTGTAGGTCTTGCTGCCAATCTTGATACCGGACTTGTAGATCGAGGCCTGCTTGACCAGGCTGAGCACGAACTGGTCGCCGGATGCGAAGCCCGCGAGGTCGCCGGTCAGCGGGGTGATGAAGCCGATGTTGATGGTGCCGGTCGCGCCCGAGCTGGCTCCCTTGATACCGGAGCCGCAGGCGGCGAGCAGGCCGCCGGCTCCGGCCGCGACAGCGCCGAACCCGATACCCTTCAGCAGCGAACGCCGGCTGACATCGAAATCTCCAGCTGGGCGAGCCGCGTCCTGACGTTCCATACGATCTCCTCACCGTGAGCGCCCGCGCTCCACCGGGGTCGGGGCCGGCCTCGGACGCTCGGGCCGAGGTCAGGCACTGCGGATGATGCGATGTGTTCGCGTGGCGCACGGGTATGCGCAATGTAGAAAACCTAGTCAGCCCTGTCGAGGAGTGTCAACGCCCGCAATCATGCTTGACCTGGCGCGCCGAGTAGCCGCGGCGGGATCACAATCCGGACTGTCACCCGCGTGCATCAACGGCGGTCACGGCGCGGTAACGGTGCCATAACGGTGCCCGCGACGGTCGCTCGGCGGCCAGCGGGACACGGCCATCCGGACACGGCCAGCGGGACGCCGCCAGCGGGACGCCGCCAGCGGGACGCCGCCGCCGACGAGGCGTCAGCCCGCTCCCTGCGCGCGCAGATCCGCCTCAATCCGGCGCGCCGTCTCCTGCAGTGCCGGCAGCAGGTCGGTGCGCATGGCGGCCATGCTGACCCGGCTCGCGTGCGCGGACAGGTTGATTGCAGCGGTGACCGCGCCGCCCTTGCCGTGGATGGGTGCCGCGATGGCCCGCAGGCCCTCCTCGAGTTCCTGGTCAACGATGGCGTAGCCCTGCCGGCCGACGTCGCGGATGACGCCGCGTAGCGCCTCGCGATCGGTCACGGTGCGCCCGGTCAGCGCGTCCAGGTTGGCCTGCGCCAGATAGAGCTCGAAGTTCTCCGGGCTCATCGCCGCCAGCAGCACGCGGCCCATGGATGTGGCGTACGCCGGAAATCTGGTGCCGACCGAGATGGCGACGGTCATGATCCGCTTGGTCGGCACCCTGGCCACATACACGATGTGATCGCCGTCGAGCACCGAGATCGACGACGACTCGCGGATCTTGGCGACGAGCTCTTCCAGGTGCGGCGCCGCGATCTCCGGCAGCGCCAGCCCGGACAGGTAGGCGTACCCGAGCTCGAGCACCCGCGGTCGCAGCGAGAACTCCCGGCCGTCACTGCGCACGTAACCGAGCTGGACCAGCGTCAGCAGGAATCGCCGCGTCGCCGCCCTCGTCAGGCCGGTGGCCCTGGCAACCTCGCTCAGGCTCAGCCGCTCCCGGTCGGGCCCGAACGCCCTGATCACCGCCAGCCCGCGATCCAGCGACTGGACGAAGTCACTGTTGCGCTCGGTCGCCGCCGCAGCCGGGACGCTCGCGCCGCCGGCACCGGGATCGAGGGCGTGGCTGGCCGGCGCGTCCCGGTCGGCACCGGGATCGAGGGCGTGGCTGGCCGGCGCGTCCCGGTCGGCACCGGGATCGAGGGTGTGGCT
>JBOHCP010000237.1:0-7801 GCA_050698875.1 Streptosporangiaceae bacterium
TAACTGTTACTGACGTTACAGTCAGCCGCAGCATTTCTCAGCTAGAGAACGTAACCAGTCAGATCGCCAGCGACGCCAGCACGCTGTCGGCCAGTGGAATCGCGTTGCAGTCGTGGGGACCTGTCCCCAGCCAGGACGACGTAAACGTCGTCTTGGCCACCTCCCCCGGCAACGTCAGCCTGGCGCCGTACGTCGCGGACGCTCAGGCTACCTTCGGCAGCATGTTCGGGCAAGGAGCGGTGGCCGTCGCAAGCCAGACGCAGCCGCTGGCCCAGCCGGCAGCGTCACGAGACGACGACGCCACGCCGTTCACCGGCGGAGACGGTACCTATGACCCGAGTATCGGCGCGGGCTGCACGGATAGCTGGGAAGTCAAGAATTCTAGCGGAATGATCGAGGTCTTGAGCGCCGGCCACTGCGGTCCGGGCGACGTGTATATCAATCACGGTACAAGAGAGATCGGGCACATTGTCGTGCAGGATGTGGGAGGGGACTACGACTTCGAGACCATCACTGCGAATGAGCAGGACAGGATCTGGAAGAACAGCACGGCGCGGTACACCGTCATCGGGAGCGAGGAGCCGGGAATCGGCAGCACCGCCACGGTCAACGGTGACGTCAGCGGAGAGCACGGTGACCTGAAAGTCACGGCACAAGGTGAGTGCATTTCCGTCGGCCCCGGTTACTACGGCACCTACATCGTCTGCGGCATCGGTGAGGTGTCGGCTAGTTCTGCTGTGTGCACGTACGGCGATAGCGGCGGCCCCGCTTACCACAGCTCCGGGTCGGATGTCTATGCCATCGGCACAATCGAATCTATTTACTGACGGCGGAGACAACTGTTACTTCGAGTACGTCCAGTGGGAGGCGCCGCACGCGGACCTCACCCTCGTGACCAGTTGAGCGCCCCTGTCGTGGAGGTATCGGTCGGCCGAAGGAGGGCTTACTTGCGGCGGGCCATGCTGATCGCGCTGCTGCTGACTGCCGTCCCGGCTTGCGCGGTTCAGACGCAGGCCGGGCAAACTCGGCCGCCATTCGAACTATGGGTGATCTTCCGCCCGCACACGAGCACGGCGGTCGCAGCAAATGTGCTTTCTGACTGCCGCCACCAGCCCGAGGTGATACGAGTCGGGCAGATTGTCACTTACCACGGTGCGCTAAGAGGCACTGTATACACAAAAAGCTTCGGGAACTCCGGCCGCACTAAGGCGCTCCTGGGCTGCCTGCACGCCGCCAAGTCAGTGCAGTTCACGGAATTTCCAGATTGACGTAAATCCGCCTCGTGGGTGCCTCGTGTTCGGCCTGTGATGAAGCCAGCGATGCGGCGCGGTGGTGGCGGGCCTACGTCCGCATCCCGGACAACGGCCCAGCCGGTCGGAACCGCCCCGTGGTCTCCGGCACCATGGTTCCCGGCAGGTAGCGCCTGCCGGATGGCACGGTCACGTCCGCGGGGCCGAGCCGGAACGAGCCTTCGCCGCAGGTCCATTATCCCCGCGAACATGCTCGGGCGGTCTATCCGCGGCAGGCACATCCACTCCACCGTGCCACTCGGCGCCACCAGCGCCGACACCTCGCAGTCGGAGCGGAACCCGTATGCGGCGATCCGCGGAAACGAGCTCCCGCGAGCGTCGGATGGGACCCGCAAATCGGCAGGTCAGCCACGGTCGTCATGCCCCCTTCCGATGGTCGCGGCTCGCACTTGATCGGAGCCAACGGGGGAAGGTCGCGATGAAGGCATTCGTGATGAAGGAGATCGGCCGGGTCGGCTTCATGGACAAGCCGATGCCGAAACCGGCCGGACGACGCCATCGTGCGGACCACCATGGCGCTCATCTGCACCTCGGACTCGCACACGGTCGACGGGGGTATCGGGCAGCGCCACAACCTGACGCTCGGCCACGAGGCTGTCGGGTCGTGCACGAGGTCGGCAGCGAGGTAGCGCTCTTCCATCCGGACGACCGCGTCGTTGTCGGCGCGATCACGCCGGACTGGGGTCCCCCGGCTGCGCAGGACGGGTAGGCGTCCCAATCCGGTGCACCGCTCGGCGGGTGGAAGTTCTCCAACACCAAGGACGGCGTCTTCGCCGAGTACTTCCACGTGAACGAGGCCGACGCCAACATGGCGAAGATCCCCGACAGCGTGTCCGACGAGATGGCTGTGTACTGCTGCGACATGCTCTCGACTGGATTCATGGGCGCCGAGAACGGCAACATCCCCATCGGCGGGACCGTGGCCATCCTGGCCGAAGGCCCGGTAGGCATGATGGCGACGGCCAGATCCAGGCTCCGCGGCGCCGCACTGATCATCGGCGTCGAATCCCAGCCGCGCCGGCAGGAGCTTGCCCGCTTTTACGGAGCGGACGAGATCGTGGACTTCAGCAAACAGGACGTGGTCGAGCGCGTGCTCGAGCTGACCGACGGCGAGGGCGTCGACACGGCGATCGAGGCGCTCGGCAGCGACCTCACCTTCCAGACCGCCATCAAGATCACCAAGCCGGGCGGCACGGTGTCCAACACCGGCTACTTCGGCTGAGGGCGAGTTCGTACACATTCCGCGGGTCGAGTGGGGCGTCGAAATGGCCGACAAGACGATCGCCACCGGGTGGTGCCCGGGCGGCCGCCTGCGGATGGAACGGCTGCTGCGCGTGCTCGACAGCAGCCGGCTCGAGCCCACGCAGATGACCACGCACCGGTCCGGTTCGACGAGATAGAGCGGGCCTTCGAGGTCATGGACGCCAAGCAGGACAACGTCGTCAAGCCGCTGATCTCGTTCTAGCCACGCGCAGTTCTCTTCCCCAGGCGGCTGCCGTTCCCGCACAATGGTGCGGTGACCAGTGATCAGTTAGCGTCCGTCTGCCCGCAGTGCGGCAAGTCCGACGCCGTGCACACTGTCCAGGAGCTAGCCGGGCTGGCGAAGACCCAGCTAGGCCAGCAGCCGCCCGGATCGACTCCGCAGGAGGGCTGGAATGCCGAGCCGCAGCAAGGACCGGCAGGAGGCTGGGGCGGTGAGCCGCGGTCCGGCCCGCCGCCCGGGCCCGGCGGGCTACCCGGCGGCGGCCTGGGTGGCCTGCACGACCGGGACTCCTACGCCGACAACCCGCTCGACGCGATCGGTGCGGACATCGCCGGGATCGCCATGGGCGCTGCGGCGCGATTCGTGGGCCGGGCTATTGGCCGCCGGGTGCAGCGCACCATGTCTGAGCGAGTGCTGCCGACGCTAGCCGCCAACCGGGAGACCGCGCTCCGAGCGCAGATCGAGATCGCCGAGCGGCATCCAGACCTGTGCGCCTGCCTGACCGACCAGGTGGTCTTCCTGACGGGCGGCAGCCGCGTGGCGCCCATGCCCAACCTCGGCACGCTCACCCTCGAGCAGGCCGACGCCCTGGTGGCCACGCTTCGCGGCTCACCCGCCATCGCCCCGAGCCGCAATGAGGTTTCGCCATGACTGAGACCAGCCTGACGGCAGCCGACCTGACGGGACGGCCGCTGGTGCTCCGGGGCGGAACGGTGCTGACCATGGACGATTCGCACCGGGTGCTGCCGGGTGCAGACGTGCTGGTTTCCGGAGACCAGATCGTGGCGGTGGGTCCCGCGCTCCCCGTGCCAGCGGGGACGGTCGAGATCGACGCCTCGGGCGGGATCGTCATGCCGGGCATGGTGGACACCCACCGGCACATGTGGCAGACGGCCATGCGAGGGTACGGGGCGGACTGGACGCTGACCCAGTACTTCGTCTGGTACTACCTCAACTGGGGCAAGGTGTTCCGGCCCGCCGACATCTATGCCGGAAACCTGCTCTCGGCGATCGAGGCGATCGATGCCGGCGTCACGACCACGGTGGACTGGTCGCACGGCCTGCAGACCGTGGAACACGCCGAGGCGGCAGTCGATGCCCTCACCGAGGTGCCGGGCCGGTTCGTGCTGGCCTACGGCAACATCCAGGCCGGCCCGTGGGAGTGGTCGGCCGCACCCGAGTTCAGGGCGTTCGTGGCGCGCGGGTTCTCCCCCGGCAACGACATGCTGGGCTTCCAGATGGCCTTCGACGTCACCGGCGACCCGGCGTTCCCGGAGAAGGCAGCCTTCGAGGTCGCCCGTGACCTCGGCGCGCCCGTCACCACCCACGCCGGCGTCTGGGGCGCCACCAACGATGACGGCATCCGGCTCATGCACGAGCACGGGTTCATGACCGACCAGACCATCTATGTGCACGCCGCGACCCTGACACGCGACTCCTACAACCGGATCGCCGCGACCGGCGGCACCGCCAGCGTCTCCACTGAATCCGAGCAGTCGGCCGGACAGGGCTACCCGCCCACCTGGCAGCTGCGCGAGCACGGCATCCCCGTGTCGCTGTCCATGGACACCAGCGTGTGGTGGTCGGCCGACCTGTTCACCGCCATGCGCGCCACCCTCGGCGCCGACCGCTCCCGCGAGCACTTCGAGGCGCACAACAAGGCCGAGACCATCACCCACTGCCACCTGCGCGCCGAGGACGTCGTTGACTTCGCCACCCGTGGCGGCGCGAAGGCGCTCGGGCTCGACGCGCTGATCGGCAGCATCGAGCCCGGCAAGAAGGCGGACGTCGTGCTGATCAAGAACGACCACTCGCCGGTCATGTTCCCGGTCCTCAACCCCTACGGGCACGTGGCCTTCCAGGCCCAGCGCGGCGACGTGCACACCGTCGTGATCAACGGCCGGGTCGTCAAGCACGACCACCGGCTCACCGACTCTGGCAGCCTCGGCAAGGCCCGCCGCGCGATCGATCAGACCGTCGAGTTCCTCCAGGCAGAGCTGGGCCCGGACGCCTGGACCGAGGGCATGCACCCGGACATCCCGGAAACCAAGGTGACGGACAACCCGTACACCTATACGGAGTGGGACGCGGGGTCGGCGCAGTGGAAGGGCGGCACGGCGGCCGAGTAACCCCCGGCCGTAACGCAGCCGGGGCACCTGAGCCGGACGAGCAGTGGCCCCGCGTGGCGAGGGCCACTGCTCGAGCCGTCTCTCGCGCCGGTCAGGAAGCGATCCCGCAGGCCGCCGCGACAGCCGCCGCAGCGCCCTCGCGGCTGGCGGCGGCCGGGATGCCGGGCCGCTCGAAGTAGTTCATGTAGATGTCTGCGGCATCGGTGGCGCTGGTCGCTGCGTTCAGCATGGGGACGTACTGCGTCCACTGCTGGTTGTAGCTGAGCAGCGCCGTCAGCTGCGTCTGCAGGTCCGCGACCGGATTCCCGGTCACGAAGCCGGCCGGGAGCGGGGTCCAGCCGATCAGGCCGCCACCGCCGGTGCCAGCCGACTCCGGGTTCCCCTTGGACTCCTGATAGATGTTGCCGGCAATGCCGACCGCCCCCATGGCGGTGTAGCCGTGCGCGACGAGGAAGTTCACGATCGTGGCGTAGTTGAACGGGAGCAACCCGACGCCGCCGACCCCTCCGGTTCCGCTGCAGGTCAGCGCCGGGCTCGACGGCGCGGGAGTAGCGGAGCTCGTCGGCGCGGGCGATGCGGATTTCTTCGCGGTGGCGCTGGGGGTGGGACTGGGCAGCCGGCGCGCGTCCCCGGCGTCGGTCTGCGGGGCGCGGGACCGCAGTGCACGCATGCTGTACGAGACCACGCTGCTGGCGACTGGATCGGGCTCAGGGTGCTGGTGCTGGAACCCGTAGTAGGCGGTGCAGGTGCCCACGAGCGCTACTGCCGGCACGGCCACGGACATGATGATCGCGGTCCGCCGGACTCGCGAGGGGACGGCGGCGGCGGCATGGCGGCCGGTCCGCCTGATCTTCCCGGTCTTGCGATGTGATGCGCTGGCCGAACTCACTACCTGCCTTACGACGGCTCCGCGCCCGGCTACGCAGCGACGTGCTGGTGCCTCTCACCAGGCCTGACCTGGGCAATCGTGGCAGACCAGCACCACAGAGTCCCGTGAACATAGGCAAATAGGCCATTCGAGCTAATCGAGCTATAGCAGTATCAAAACGGTTAGCGAGGACGAGAGTGCCGGCGGGGCCGGCCCTTCGGGCGACTGCGGGCCGCTCCACGGCGTCGCTGAGCTACCGCGAAACCACCCGAAGTGACTAGTCAGCGCAGTCTGACCGTGAGTGTCGGCCCGAATACATAACGCGACGCCAGGGCGCCGCGCGACGACCGCTGGTCTGCCAACCCGCGACTTTCCATCGACTTCGCGCGCCCATACCGGACATAAAGCTCGCCAAATCGCGCGAAGTCGATGGAAAGCCCGCTCCACCGCGTGTTGGCGCGCTCGGCGCGCAGGTTGCCCCGGCTGCCGCTGCCGGAGCATGATCGGGTGGCTACCCAGCGCCCGATGCGGTAAGGAGACGGCGTGGACCTTCAGCTGACCGGCAGGCGGGCGGTCGTCACCGGTGGCCGCAGCGGCATCGGCAGGGCGACGGCGGCGCTGCTCGCCGCGGAGGGCGCGGACGTGGTCATCGCCTCGCGCTCGGCAGACCAACTGCGGCAGGCAGCCGCCGAGATCAGCGCCGCGTCGGGCCGCGCTGTGCACCCGGTGACGGTCGACACCAGCGACGAGGTCTCTGTGCACGCGCTGGCCGTGCGCGCCGCCGAACTGGTCGGGCCGATCGAAATCCTGGTGAACTGCGCCGCGGTACCGGCCGGCCAGCGGCCGGTCGGTGGGTTCGAGAACGTCACCAGCGAGATGTTCTGGGACGACGTGAACGTCAAGGTGCTCGGGTACCTGCGCTGCGCCCAGGCGCTCGCGCCGGGCATGATCGCGGCGGGGTGGGGGCGGATCATCAATGTCAGCGGCCTCGCCGCCCGCAACACCGGCTCGGTCGTCGGCTCCATCCGGAACGTGTCGGTCGCCGCGATGACCAAGAACCTGGCCGACGAGCTCGGCCGGCACGGCGTCAACGTGACCGTGGTCCACCCCGGGCTGACCAGGACCGAGGCGACGCCGGGCGTGGTGGCCGCGATGGCCAGCCTGGAGGGCATCGAGCAAGCGCAGGTTGAGCGGCGGCTCGCCGGCGGCAACGCCATCGGCCGGATGATCACAGCGGCGGAGGTGGCCGCGGTCATCGTCTTCCTGGCGTCGCCCCGCAGCGTGGCGATCAACGGGGACGCGGTCGCGTGCGGCGGCGGCAACCCGCGCGCCATCCACTACTGACCCGGACGATCACGGTGAGTGCAGAGTACGGGCCTGGAGGCCGCCAGGAGCTCGGGGGGCACCAGCAGCCAGGGAGCCAGCAGCGCGGGCAGCCGCACAGCCCGCCGGAGTACGGCCCGGTGCGTCCCGGCGACGAGCTGGCCTTCGACCGGCTAGCGAGTTACCTGCAGGCGAACATCGACGGGCTGGGCCCGCTGGTCTCGGCGCACCAGTTCCTGACCGGCGCGGCGAACCTCACCTATCTGCTCGAGTTTGCCGACCGCCGGCTGGTGATCCGCCGGCCGCCCTTTGGCGATATCGCCGTGGGCGCGCACGACATGAAGCGCGAGTACCGCGCCTTGTCCCGGCTCTGGCGCAGCTACGACCGGGCCCCGCGGGCCTACCTGCTCTGCGACGACCACTCGGTCGTCGGCTCGGACTTCCTCGTCATCGAGTACCGGCCGGGCGTGGTGGTCTCCGGCAGCGTGCCGCCGGCCATGGCCGGACAGGCCGACGCCGGCCGCCGGATCGGCTTCGCGGTCGTCGACGCGCTCGCTGACCTGCACCTGCTCGATCCGGAGCGGGCCGACGTCGCGGACCTCGGCCGGCCCGACGGCTTCGTGGACCGCCAGCTCCGCGGCTGGCAGGCCCGCTGGGCCGCGGTCGCCGGGCCGCTGCTGGCGAGTCC
>JBOHCP010000238.1:0-7791 GCA_050698875.1 Streptosporangiaceae bacterium
ACCCGCGACCGGACCTGGTCCGGGATCAGCTGCTGCATTGTCGCGGACCACACCGAGTTAAGCACGAGCAGGCCCGCTCCGGCGAGCGCGGACGCTACGCAGATCAGCCAGGTGGCGACCGGTGGTGCGAGCGCAAGGGCGGGCAGGCCGCCGGTCACCCCGGCTAGGTTTGCCACCACGAGCGGTCGGCGTGGCCTGATCCGCAGGCCGATGATCCCGCCCGCCACCGCGCCGGCCGCGAACGACGCCGAGATAGCGCCCCAGGCCGACGCTCCGCCCAGTTGCCGCGCGGCAATCACCGGGCCGAGCACGAGGCCGGCTGGCACGGCGAAGTTGTAGCGGCGTGCGCGCACAGGTTGATCCAGTACCAGGGCCTGGTGGCCAGCTCCCGCCAGCCCGCCGCGAGGTCGGCGCGGAATGAGCCCCGCGCGGGCATCGTCCGCGCCGGGACCCGCAGCAGACCGAGCGACATGGCGCTGACCACGAACGTGATCGCGTCAACGGCGAAGACGACGCCGGGCTGAAACGCCGCGACCAGGACGCCCGCCGCGGCTGGCCCGCCGACCTGAAGGAAGCTGGCCGGGATCGTCATGAGCGAGTTGGCTCGCTGCAGCTGATCGGCCGGGACGGTCTCGGGGATGAGCCCCGCTGAGGCCGGGCCGAAGAACGCATCCGCGGCGCCGAACAGGGCGGCCCCGATGCCAAGGTCCGACACCGTGGCGCGCCCGGTGATGAGCAGCGCGGCAAGGATGGCCTGGACGGCCGCGCGCAGTGCGTCCGACGTCAGCATCACGAACTGGCGCTTCAGCCGGTCCGCCCACACCCCGCCGACGAGGATCAGCGCGACCCTCGTGACGGTACCCACGGCGGCGATCGTGCCGATGTCGACCGCGTTCCCGCCGATGTGCAGCACGGCGAAGACGAAGGCGACCTGGACGAGAGCGTCTCCGCCGGATGACACGGTCTGCCCGATCCACAGCAGCCGGAAGGCGCGCCTGGTCAGCGGTGCGAGGTGGGAGGCCGCGAGCGTCACGACGCGGACTCTACCGATTTGCCGGTCTTAACCTCAAAAGGGTTTTGGCCGGCTTTTCTGGCCGGATCAGCAGACCTGCGTTCCGGACGCGGCGGTGAGCTCGGCAAACAGGTCGATCAGGCGCAGCGTCACCGGGCCGGGCGTGCCCGCGCCGATCGGCCGCCCGTCCACCGCCAGCACCGGGGTCAGTCCGCCCATCGTGCCGGTGACGAAGACTTCGTCGGCGGCGTACACCTGGCTGAGGCTGTAATCGCCGACGCTGCAGGGCAGGCCCGCCCGGGCGGCCAGATCCAGTACCGCCTGCCGGGTGATGCCCTCCGGGCACGCGGCGGTGGTCGGGGTGCCGAGCGTGCCGGCGCTGACCAGGAAGATGTGGGTGGCGTTGGTCTCCGCGACGAAGCCACGATGGTCGAGCATGATGGCGTCGTCCGCGCCGGCGACGTTGGCCTCGATCTTGGCGAGGATCGAGCCGAGCAGATTGTTGTGATGGATCTTCGCGTCCAGCGAGTCGTGCCCGGTGCGCCGCACGCTCGCGGTGACGAGGCGGATGCCGCTCGCGTCGTAGACCGGCGGCTTGTGCTCGGCGAGCACGATCAGGGTCGGTCCGGACTGGTTCAGCCGCGGGTCCATCCCGCTAGTGATCTTCACGCCGCGGGTGAGCGTGAGCCGGATGTGCACGTTATCGGTCATGCGGTTGGCGGCCAGCGTGCGGTGGATCTCCGCGGTGATCTGCGCGTCCGACGGGACCTCAGGGAACGCCAGCGCCAGGGCGGACCGGCGGAGCCTGGACAGATGCTCCTCGAGGCGGAAGATCCGGCCCCGGTACAGCCGCAGGCCCTCCCAGACCGCGTCGCCGCCCTGCACGACCGAGTCGAACGGGCTGACCCCCGCCTCGTCCCGGTGCGTGAGCCGGCCGGCGACGCTGACGATCAGGTCGCGGTTGCGCTCGTCGAACGTCTGTAGCACGGGCGCTCCTTGCGGTCCTCGCCGTCGGCGGCTGGTCAGCCCGCCGTCGCCAGCCGGGCGATGCCGTCCACGAAGATATCGATCAGCAGCTCGAACCGCTCGCCGGGGTCGGCGCAGGAGAACTCGTCGGCGAGCGCCACCAGGCTGGGGAGCCGCTGCGGCGGCAGCGCCGCGAGATAGCTGCTCGCCCGCTCCGCTGCCGCCGGGCCGGTGGCCGCCGTGGATTCCTCGGCGGCCGGGCCCTCGACGCCCGTCTCGTCCAGCGTGAAAGCTGTTGACGGTCGCGATCAGCAGGCCGGGTCGGCGGTGCTCAAGCATCACCCCGACGTGGTGCTCATGGATATCCGGATGCCGGAGATCCGCCGGCTCCTGAGCAACCGGCCGAGTGGTTCAGGGGCGGAGGCGGTACGCCGCCAGCTCCGCGTAGAACGGCTGGCACTGTGCCGCGAGCGGTTCCAGTTCGGCCGCCAGGTCCGGTCCGGCCGGCTCGCGATACGGGCCGAACCCCGTCGACCGCCAGACGCTGGCGTACCAGTAGCGCGCCCACACGCCGTCGGTCGGCCGCGGCCCGGCCGGCCAGGAGAGCATCGCCGGGTGGAACCCGATGCCGAGCGCGCCGCACAGCGCGTCGAGCGCCGCACTCGGATTGCGCAGGATGTCGGCGGCGTCGATGACCGGGCCACCGAACGCCCGGTAGATCTCAGCTTGCTGCGCCAGCCCGAGGTCTGCGAGTTCCGGCCGGGCGCGCACCTTGGTGTAAGACGCCAGCAGGGAGCGCGGATCGCGGATCAGGAAGGCGTGCGTCAGCCCGGCGAGCGCGGACCGGTCGACCTCCGGCAGCAGGTGATGCGTCATGTGCTTCTGGTAGTACACCGACGTGCCGTCGGGCAGCGGGCGGCTGGTGAGCTCGTCGAGCACCTGCCGCCGGGTGGTCGGCATGCTGGCGAGGATCTCGTCGCGTCCGGGATGGTCCACGTCGGTGTGCGCCAGATAGTAGGCGTACAGCGGCTCGTCCACCACGACGGTGTCGGGCCGGTTCCCGAACGATCGCATCAGCGCGGTGGACACGGTCCGCGGTCCTGACCACATGGCGATCCGGACCACGCGGCCCGTTGGGCTGTGCCGACTCTGGGGGACAACCCCCCGGAGCCCCCCGCTGTTCACAGCAGGACGACCGAGCGGAGCACCTCCCCGCGCTGCATCTTGGCGAACGCTTCCTCGACACCGGTCAGCGGGATCGTCTCGGACACGAATTTGTCCAGCGGCAGCCTGCCCTGCAGGTGCAGGTCGACGAGCATGGGGAAGTCGCGGGTCGGCAGGCAGTCGCCGTACCACGACGACTTCAGCGCGCCACCCCGGCCGAAGACATCGAGCAGCGGCAAGTCCAGCCGCATCTGCGGCGTGGGCACGCCGACGAGCACGACGGTGCCGGCCAGGTCGCGGGCGTAGAACGCCTGCTCGTAGGTCTCGGGGCGGCCCACGGCCTCGATGACCACGTCCGCGCCGTTGCCGTCGGTGAGCGCGCGGATCTGCTCGACCGGGTCGGCGGACGCCGAGTTCACCGTGTCGGTGGCGCCGAACTGGCGGGCCCAGTCCAGCTTGCGGTCTTCCACGTCTACGGCGATGATCTTCCGCGCGCCGGCGAGCGACGCGCCGAGAATCGCCGCGTTGCCGACGCCGCCGCAGCCGATGACCGCGACGGAGTCACCGGGGCTGATCGCGGCGGTGTTCAGCGCGGCGCCGAGGCCCGCCATCACGCCGCACCCGAGCAGTCCGGCTACCGCGGGCTTGATCGCCGGATTGACCTTGGTGCACTGTCCGGCCGCGACCAGCGTCTTGGCGGCGAACGCGCCGATGCCCAGGGCCGGCGCGAGCGGCGTTCCGTCGGCCAGCGTCATCTGCTGCGTGGCGTTGTGCGTGGCGAAGCAGTACCACGGGCGACCGCGGAGGCAGGCGCGGCACTGGCCGCACACGGCGCGCCAGTTGAGGATCACGAAGTCGCCCGGCTGAAGGCCGGACACGTCCGGGCCGACCGCCTCGACCACACCGGCGGCCTCGTGCCCCAGCAGGTAAGGGAAGTCCGCGCCGATGCCGCCCTCCCGGTAGTGCAGGTCGGTGTGGCAGATGCCGCAGGCCTGGACCGAGACGAGCGCTTCGGCCGGGCCAGGGTCAGGCACCAGCACCGTGGTCATGCTGACCGGGGCTCCGACCTCGGTGGCGACAACGCCCGTGACCTCATGTGCCATCCGCTGCTCCTTCGCTCGCCGATGCCAGGGTGGCAGGCCGATTGGCGGCCGTGCGGCGATGATATGACGCCCGCGCCTGGGTAAGCGCGGGGTGAGCGGCCGCGGCTACCTGCGCCTGGCGGCGGCCGGCTGGCGCCTGGGCACGTACTGCCCGAGCCAGCGGGGTGCCCGCGGTGCCCGCGGCGGTCGAGGCAGGCGCGGCGGTCGAGGCAGGCGCGGCGGTCGCGGCAGCCGCGGGACCGTGAGCCGGAGCGCCGCCATGCTGCCCAGCATCCTGACCGGCACATTGTCCGGTGCCACCAGCTGCAGTGCGCCGCCCAGCTGGTCGGCCTGCTCGCAGATCCTGACGCGGTAGGCAGGCGGCCGCAGCCTCGGCGTGGTGAGAGCCGGCCTGCCACGGCCGAACCCGATCGGCATGAGGAGCGCGCCGAGGAGGAGCGACGCCTGGTTGCGCAGGCTCGGCCGGTACACAGGCAGCGCCGCGGGGCTCAGCAGCAGCTCCACCAGCACGCCGTAGCGGCGGGGGACCATGCGCACCTGAGCGATATCCGACCAGGGCAGGTAGGCGTGGCGGAGCTTCGGCCGCTTTCGCTCTCGGCGCGAGCCCAGCAGGACGCCGTGTCGGTCGGCCCAGAACGCCAGCCGTCTCGTCGTGAGCAGCACGCAGGCAGCGGTGCAGGCCGCCACGAGCAGCCCGCCTATCTCGCTGACGCCGAGCCACAGCGGCAGCCCGCCGCTCACGCTGAAGCTGACCAGGGCAACGACCCCGCTCAGCAGGAGGAACCAGGCGGGGAAAAGCCACACATACCCGCGCGGGTACGTGCTGGCTGGCCCTCTTACCAGGCACGCTACGGTGTCGTCCACGGCCGCTCCCTGCGATCGTCAGCACGATCCTCGGGCTCGCGAGGTGCCGCTGGCAAGTCACAGTTTGGTGTGTCGAGGCGGCGGCGGCCGGCGTCGACCGGCCGGGCGGGCAGGCACCGCGTTCCCGCCATGGTGCTCGTGGAGCGGCGCGATATGGTCGAGCAGGCGCTCCGCTGCCGGGCGCTACCTGGCTGAGCGACAGGGAGAACGGATGGCGATCGCCGACATCACCAGGGATGAGACCGCGGCACGGGCGGGTCTGCTGCGCGTCCAGTCCTACGACGTCGAACTCGACCTTACCGGCAGCGACGAGACCTTCCGGTCGGCGTCGGTGATCCGGTTTGACTGCGCTGAGGCCGGAGCTGCGACCCACGTCGACCTGGTCGCCGAGGTGGTGCACGAGATCACGCTGAACGGCTCGCCGATCGACCCGGCGACCACCTGGGCCGACGGGCGCATCGCCCTGGCCGGGCTCGCGCGCAGCAACGAGCTGCGGGTCGTGGCGGACTGCCGCTACGACACCGGCGGAATTGGCTTGCAGCGATCGGTCGACTCGGCCGACGGCCGGGTCTACACGTTCACCCAGTTCGAGGCCGCGCACGCCCGGCGCGTTTTCGCGAACTTCGAGCAGCCCGACCTGAAGGCTGAGTTCACCTTCCACGTCATGGTGCCCGAGCACTGGACTGTGCTGTCCAACCAGCCTGCGCCCGAGCCACAGCCTGCCGGGGACGGCGCCGCTGCCTGGCATTTCGCACCGACACCGCGGATCTCTACCTACCTCACCGCGATCGCGGCGGGGGAGTACCACGTCGTGCGAGACTCCCACACCACGCCGGGCGGTCAGGTGATCCCGCTGGCCGTTGCCTGCCGGCAGTCGATGGCGCCCTACCTCGAAGCCGACGACGTCCTGCTGACCACGCGGCAGGGGCTCGACTACTTCACCGAGCTGTTCGCCGGGGAGTTCCCGTTCGCCAAACTGGACCAGGTGTTCGTGCCGGACAACGTCGGCGCCATGGAGAACGTCGGCTGCATTATCACCAGCGAGTCGCTGCTGTTCCGGTCCAAGGTGACCGACACCATGTACGAGGTGCGCGCCGAGGTGATCCTGCACGAGATGGCTCATCAGTGGTTCGGCGACCTGGTCACGATGAAGTGGTGGGAGGACCTGTGGCTGAACGAGTCCTTCGCCGAGCTGGCAGGGTTCCTCGCCTTGGCGGAGGCGACCCGCTTCACGCAGGCCTGGACGACCTTCTGCGGCGGGCGGAAGATCTGGGGCTACTTCCAGGATCAATTGCCGTCCACGCATCCGATCGCGGCCCGGGTGCGGACGCTCTCCGAGGCCGAGGCGAACTTCGACGGGATCAGCTACGCCAAGGGCGCCGCGGTGCTCAAGCAGCTCGTCGCCTACGTCGGCCGCGACGCCTTCCTCGCGGGCGTCCGGGCCTACTTCGACCAGCACGCCTGGGGCAACGCCACGCTGGATGACCTGCTCGCCGCGCTGTCGGCCCACTCGCACCGGGATCTGTCGGAGTGGTCGAAGGCGTGGCTGGAGACCGCTGGCCCGAACACGCTGCGCAGTGAGATCTCCGTCGATGCCGACGGCCGGTTCGCCGAGTTCGCGGTGCTGCAGGAGGCGCCTGCCGAGCATCCGACGCTGCGGCCGCATCACATCGCCATCGGCTTGTACAACCGGACGGAGGATGGCGGGTCGCTGGTGCGCACGCACCGGGTCGAGGCGGAGGTGACCGGCTCGCGCACCGCGGTGCCGGCGCTGGCCGGGCTGCCGCGGCCGGACCTGATCCTGCTCAACGACGACGACCTGGGCTACGTCCTCATCCGATTCGACCAGCGCTCCCTGGACACCCTCAAGACGTCGATGGGCGCATTCGCCGACAGCCTCGCCCGCACCGTCTGCTGGGGTGCCGTAGCGGACATGGCGGCTCAGGCAGAGCTGTCGGTCCCGGCTTTCGTCCGGATCGTGGCGGCCGGGATGGGCAGCGAGCGGTCGGTCTCGGTGGTCCAGGCGATGCACGGCCACGTTTCCCGGTTGCTCACCACCACCGCCGACCCCGGCTGGGTGCGGCCGGGCAAGGACCTGCTGGCCAGCGGTGCGATCGAGCTCCTCCGCGCGGCCGAGCCTGGCAGCAACGGCCAGCTGGCGTGGGCGCAGCTGCTCGGGTGGACCGCGGTGACGCCCGACCAGCTCGACCTGGTAGCCGACGTGCTGGACGGCCGGACCGAGATTCCTGGCCTGGTCGTGGACGCCGAGCTGCGGTGGGCCTTCCTGCGACGACTGGCGGCCACCGGGCGGGCCGGTGACGCGGAGATCGACGCCGAACTCGCCCGCGATCGCGCCGACGCCGGACGTCGCAGCGCACTGGTCGCGCGCGCGTCGATCCCGGACGCGGCGCACAAGGCGGACGCGTGGCGGCAGGTCGCGGAGTCTACCGAGCTCGGCCTGGAGGAGTCGGCTGTGGTCGCGCGCGCGTTCAACGCGGCCGAGCACGCCGACCTGCTGGCGCCGTTCGCAGAGCGCTACTTCGAGCAACTGCCCGCCATCTGGGGGAACCGGGGCGATCTGCTGCGGGTGATGCTCGCCCGCGACCTGTTCCCGTACTCTGCGGCCGGACCTGAGCTGCTCGGGCGGATCGAGGAGTTCCTGGCGCAGCCGGACCTCGACCC
>JBOHCP010000239.1:0-7780 GCA_050698875.1 Streptosporangiaceae bacterium
CGCGAGCCATGGCGTCCACGGCCTCGGCCACGGTCGCGGGGCTCAGGAACAGCGGCTCACCCCGCACCGCAATCCTTCCCCTCGTGCCGCTCACATCCGGGACCCCGGCGGTCACGGCGATCTTCGCTTCGGCGCGCAGCCTGGTAGGCGCACGCGGCCGCCACGATGCTCACGTACCCGGTGCAACGGCACAAATTCCCGGAAAGGTACCGGCGCACCGCCTGCTCGCCCTGCACCTCGGGCCCCATCGAGGCAACCGTCACAATCTGCCCTGGCGTGCAGATTCCGCACTGCATGCCGTCCGCGGCAACGAAGGCGCCGATCAGCTCGGGCTGTCGCTCAGCGATTCCCTCCACGGTCCAGACGTCCGCGTCCTGCGCACAGGCGGCCAGGTACAGACACGAACTGACCGGCTTGTCATCGACAATGACGGTGCACAGCCCGCATACTCCCACCCGGCAGCCTTCCTTGGTACCGGTCAGTCCGCTGTCGCGGAGTACGTCAAGCAGGCTGGCGGTTGTCGCGGCCTCGGCGCTGACCGCCCGGCCGTTAAGGGTGAGCTTCAGCAGCATTGCCGCGATCCTCTCCGTGCAACGCTCGGTACACCCGCTCTGCCGTGATGGGCAGAGCGCGCACTCGGACGCCGACGGCGTCAGCCACGGCGTTCGCCACTGCCGCCGCGACGGGAACGTTGGCTAGTTCGCCAACTGCCTTGACGTTGGCCGGACCCACCCCGCGGCCGCCCTCTACCAGTACGGTCTGCAGGACGGGCACGTCCTCCGTCGTCGGCAGCCGGAAGTCAGCCAGGCTGCCGGCCCACACCTGGCCGTCTTGCTCGAGGAGATCCTCCAGACAGGCAAACCCGAAGCCCATGACCGCGCCGCCGTCGAGTTGCAGCTGGTGAGAGGCGGGCCGCAGGATGGCGGCGACGTCCACCGCCGTCACGAGTTCCAGCAGCCGGACCTGGCCGGTAGCCGGGTCCACCGCGACGCGGGCGACCTGCGCGCAGTACGAGAGCACCGGCTGACCGGAGCCGGGCTCGGTCTGCACGGTCACCGGATCCGTACCCCCGCTGTCGTGCCAGGCCGCCACCAGCTGGCGGACCGCAGCCGTGAGTCCGACGGTCACTCTGCTGGCTCCGACGCCAGGGTCGTACGGCAGCGAACTGCTAGACACCTGCCGTACCCGCACGCGGTCGGGGTCGACGTGGAGCGCTTCGGCGACCTCGTTCCTGACCAGGGTGTGGCTGCCCGTTCCGGTCTCCGGGAACGGTACCTCCACGCAAAACTCACCGGCTGCACCCGGCACCAGGCGAAGGCTCGTCGTGGCCGGCGGGGAAGTGGCGCGCGCATAAACGGCCAGGCCCGATCCGAGCTTCCAGTTGCCCGGAGGCTGCACCCGCGCTCGGCAGCTAACGGCGGCGCTGAGCGTGGCGGTCCCCCTCGCCTCCGGCCAGGGGTGGCCGTACGCGTCGCGGTCACCGTCAGACAGCAGGCTACGGCGGCGCAGTTCGGCCGGAGGGATGCCCGCCGAGTGGGCGAGTTCGTCGACGGCGCTTTCCATGGCGAAGACGACCTGCGGGGCACCGGGGGCGCGCATGTGACCCTTTGGTATCCGGTTGGTGTAGGCGATCCGCGACCGGACTGCGCACGCGTGCAGCCGGTAGCCAACGGCGGCCTCGGCCATGCCGTGCAGATTGACCGACGGAATCGGCTTGATGGCGGCGTATGCCCCGCCGTCAAAAACCGCGTCGACGATCATCGCGGTGAGCTGGCCGCGCTCGTTGCACCCGAGTTGCACCTCGATCAGGGCCGGATGGCGCGCGTCGGTCGCCGTCAGGTCGTCGCTGGATCGCAGCGCCAGCCGCACCGGCTGGCGGGCCAGCAGGGCCAGCGCTGCGCACAGGGTCGCGTCGACGACGCCGCCTTTGCCGCCGAAGTCACCGCCGATGGGCGCCGGCTCGATGTGGACCAGGTCTGCTGGCTTGCCCAGCGTCCGCGCGACCTGCTCGCGCAGCCGGTACGGCGCCTTCGCGGTTCCGTGGAGCCTGACGCCGCCGGATTCGGCTGGCACGGCCGTCCAGCACTGCGGTTCGAGATATCCCTGGTGGCCTGCGGGCGTGCGGTAGCTGCGGGCAACCCGGTAGGCAGCGCGGGCGAGCTCGGCACTGGCAGCTTCCAGCGAGCCGGTGACGAGCTGCGACTGCAGGTTGGCCGGGTCATCCGGGCCGACAACCGCTCCGTCATACGACCACGGCGCGTCGTGCACGCGTGCCGCCGACGGCTGCAGCGCTTCGACTGGGTCCAGTACCGCGGGCAGTTCGCGGTACGTCACGTCCACCAGCCCGGCCGCTTCTTCGGCGGGCAACCTGCCGGTCGCCAGAACCACCGCGACCGGCTCGCCGGCAAACCGCGCCTTTCCGGCAGCGAGCAGGGGCATGTCCCGTACCCGCCGGCCGCACAGCTCGGAGGTGAGATCTACCGCGCTGACGACGCTCACTACGCCGTCAACGCACAGGGCGTCGGCGGCGGATATCCGGACAATCTCGGCGTGCGGGAACGGGCTACGAACCACGCCGGCGTAGAGCAGCCCGTCCATGCTGACGTCGGCGGCGTACGTCGTCGCCCCGGTGGCCTTGGCGCGGGCATCGACGCGGCTGCCGCCTGCGGGGGAGACAGCCAGCGTCATCCGGACTCGACTTCATCGGCGGCGGATTCGAGCCGGTCAAGCAAGTCGGCGGTCCGCTGCCAGCGTTCCTGCAGCCTGAGCGTCTCCGCAACCCTGAATTGCAGGCAGCGCAACTCGACCCCCATCGCATCCCTCAGCGTCCGGGCAACGGTGAACTCGCAGGCCAGCGCGTTATCGTCGGAAACAGAGCGGCGCAGCTGCAGCGCGAGGTAATGGGCCGAATCAGCGGTGACCGCAACCAGCGTCGCCCGGCCATTGTCCGCCAGGTTGCGCCGGGCCTTCGAGCTCGTGGTCACCAGCAGGACGCGGTGCGATGTCGCCCGCAGCTCGGTACGGGACAGCAGGCAGACGTCGACCGGCCCGGAGGTGTGCGCGGTCAGCAGGAGGAAGGCCTGGTCGAGTTCGCCGACAACAGGCAGCCCGGCGACCGCCGCAAGCACCGGTTCGGGTACCTCGATCACGGCTGCGAGCCCCAGCGCCTGAACAGGTCGTGGGTGATCGCGAACTGATCGAGAACCTTGCCGACGATCTGCGCGACCAGGTCCTCGACTGCGCGCGGGCGGTGATAGAACCCCAGCACCGGGGGAAGCACTGTCGCCCCCGCCAGGGTCACCGTTTCCATATTGCGGATGTGGATGAGGTTCAGCGGTGATTCCCGGGTAACGAGCACAAGGCGGCGGCGCTCCTTCAGCGTGACGTCGGCGGCTCGAGTCAGAAGATCGCCGGAGTTACCCGTGGCGATAGCGGCCAGCGAGCGCATCGAGCACGGGATGACAACCATCCCGTCGGTAACGAAGGACCCGGACGAGATCGCTGCGCCGAGATCGCGCGGGTCGTAGGCGACGTCGGCCAGCTTGGCCACCTGGTCGGCTTCCATTCCCGCCTCAAGCTGGAGGCTGCGCCGCGCGCCCTCGCTGATGACGAGGTGCGTCTCAACATCCGCGCGTCCGTCGAGCGCCTCGAGCAGGGCGATGCCGAGCTGCGGGGCGCTCGACCCTGACATGCCGACAACCAGCCGGCGAGGTCCTGCCTCCGTACCCGGCGTCACGGTGCTGGCCGCGGATCGACGGGAGGCATCGCGCACTCGATGCCGCGTCGGGCTAGCTCGGAGACGTACAGCTCGCGGATGCGCGGATCCTCATCGGCGTAGTCAATCTGCAGGCCGCCGTCAGCGACGCTCTTGTCCACTCCGGAAAGGAAGTGCCGGCGGCGCTCTTCGGTAAACGGGTAGCGCAGCCCGCCATACGCCACCGCGAGATACCGGGTCGGCCGTGACGAGGTATTGAAGTGCTGGTGGAACTGCTGATCGGCGGGAGCGTACACAACACCGTGCCGCCAGTCGATCCGGGCAAAGTCGTCGTCGCCCTCGTACCACAGCAGGCTGTAGCCGTGTCCGTCAACTGTGAAGACATGGAAGTCGGTGCCGTGCCGATGGCCCTTTTTGTACGTGCCAACCGGCATCTCTGACATGTGCGCGTGCATCGTGGCCTCAGCCAGCACGATTTTGAGGTTCCTGCTGCCTTCGCCGCGCGCCTGCCATTCAGGCATCTCGAAATTGGCCAGGTCCGGGACCAGGTTGGTTTCCCACATATGGCGGCCTGGCGCGACGCTGACGAAATCGCCCTCGCCAATGAACCGCTTATCGTCGCCAAATCGGCTGCTAAAAATGCCGGGATTGTCGAAGATGAAGGCTTCCTCGTGGAACACGTTCAGCATGAGGGGCAGGCTGGTCACGGCGGCGATGCGGGCGCTCTCCGAGGTGCTGGCGTTGACGTGGCGGTACCGGGCGTTGAGCGGCAGGCCGAACAGGCTGCGCGGCCCCCAGTCGAAGGTGTGCTCTCGGCCGTCAGGACCCTCGACGGTGGTCGTCCCGTAGCCGCGCAGCACGTAGACCACTTCTTCATACAAGTGGCCCTGGGGCTCTGTGCGGGCACCAGGCGGTAGCTCGGTGACGACGACATTAGCCCAGTCGCCCCGTCCTTTGAGGTGCACCAGGCAGGCCGGCACGCCCAGCCTGTCAGAGTGCGCGGTCTCCACAGCCAGCAGGTCCACGGCGAAGTCCTCGACGATGGGCAGCTTTTGCTGCTTGGCCCAGTCGAGATACGGCTGGATCAGCAGCTTGCCAGCCGCCGCGGCCTCGAGAATGGCCGACTCGACTTCTGCCCGGTTCATGACTGGTCCTCCAAGCTGCTGCGGATGATCACGAGGTTCGCCTGCCGAGGATGAGCACGGTGGCAAATGCCTGCCAGGCAACGGTCACCTCGTTCCACCCGGTCGCGGACAGCGCCCCGAGATGGTCGCGGAGGGCGCAAAGCGGCCGGTCATGCCGGTGCGCAGACGGGTTCGGCGGCACCATCTCGGCCCGAACCCGGGCCAGCCGCGCTGCCCAGGGCTCGGAGAGCGAGATGTGGTCGAGATTAGCGATCCAGCCGCCGGGCCCAACGAGCTCCGCAGCGTCGGCGTAGAAGGTTCGGAGTCCGGCAGGATCCAGATGGTGGCTGAACCGCGATGTCAGCACCGCATCGGCCGGGCGGCCGGCCGCCGCTGCCGCAAGGTCGGTGGCGTCGGCGAGGCGGAACTCGATGCGGCTCGAGAGCGGCGCCAGGCGCTCCTGCGCGAGATCCTGCATGGCCGCTGAGACATCGGTCCAGATGCCAGTCGCATCCGGGCAGCTGTCGAGGACGGCGGCGAGGAAAGCGCCTGGCCCGCTGCCCACGTCGAGGACGACCCGGACCGGAGGATCGGCCGCTGCCAAGACGGCACCGGTGATTCTGCGGGGCAGGGCAAGCAGCGGACCGAGGCGGTCTCCGTCAGCCCACTCTCGGGCGAGGTTGTCGTCGCGCCAGCCGAGGTGGCCGGCTGTGCCCGGGGCGACCGGATTGGTCACGCCGCCCGCCGCGTGCGAGTCGGGTGCGCCATTTCGCATCATCGCGCCGCGGTGATCCACTTGAACCACCGCGCCTGAATACCGCGGACTATCAGCACATTGACCACGCCGATGAGCGCCGCGAGTACGACGAGCGCGAGGAGCTGCCCGGTCTGGAAGCCGTTGCCGTAGAAGTTGAGCAGATAGCCGACGCCGACGTTGCTTACTTCTATCTCACCGACGATCATGCCGATGATGCCGAGCGCTACCCCTATCCTGACGCCGGCGAAGATGTACGGTACCGCTCCGGGCAGGATGACCTTCCGCAGCAGCTGGCGCTCGCTCATGCCCATCATCTTGCCGACCTCGACATAGCCCTTGCTCACGTTGCGCAAGCCGCCTGCGGTGTTCAGCACCACCGGGAAGAACGAGATGAGCACGATGAACAGCACTCGCGCCTCGGTGGAGATCCCTACCCAGACGATGAGAAGCGGGATCAGGACATTGAGCGGAGTCGCATTGGCCGCGTTGATGAACGGGCTCAGCACGCCGTCCAGCAGGCTGTAGCGCCCGACGACCAATCCGATGCCGACGCCGGCCACCAGTCCGATCGCTAGTCCGAGGTAGAGCTCGCGGAGCGAGATGACAAGCGCCGAGGTGGCGGTCCCGGTCTGGAACTGCCGGACGAAGTCGGTAGCGACCTGGCCGGGGGACGATATCAGCACCGGATTGATGAAGTGGGCGGCAATCTGCCAGGAGGCGGCGACAACTGCCACCGCGACCAGCGGGGCCACGATGACAGTGACGCTGCGCTCGGCTAGCGGCTTACGCGCGCGCTTCACCGCTGGCTGCGCATCCGGCAGGCGCAGGGCAGCAGGGTCGCTGGTTTGTGCGGTCACTGGCTGATCTCCTCGCCCCCCCGCAGGTGGCTGGTGATCTGGGCACGGAGCTCTATTGCCCGCTGGTGAGCCCGGACGTCGTAGTCCGCGCGGGGGCGAGGAAGGTCGACGTCAAGGATCTTCGTCAGTCGCCCGGGGTCCGGCTGGAACAGCCCGATGCGATCCGACAGGAAGATGGCCTCGTCGACGTCATGAGTGACAAAGATGATCGTGGTGCCGAGCCGCTCCCACAGGCTGGAAATCTCCACCTGGAGAGCCTCCCTGGTGAAGTTGTCGAGCTGGCCGAACGGCTCGTCCATCAGCAGAACCTTCGGCCCGACGGCGAGAGCGCGCGCCACGCCGACCCGTTGCTGCATGCCGCCGGACAGGGTGTAAGGAGCGACATTCGCCACCGCGCCGAGGTCTACCATCTCCAGCACCTCCATGGCCTTGGCGCGGCAGTCCGCCTTCCTGATGCCCCGCACCTCCAGGCCCAGGGCGACGTTGTCAATCACGCTCCGCCACGGCAGCAGGTTGATGTCCTGGAAGACGTACGCCATGTGCTGGGACACGCCGTCGAGCCGACTGCCTTCCAGCGTGATTTCGCCGTCATCGGCCTGCTCGAGCCCGTCGATGATGCGCAGCAGCGTCGTCTTGCCGCAACCGCTGACGCCGACCAGGCTGATGAACTCGCCCTGGCGGACCTGAAGGCTGACGCTCTCCAGCGCGCGAACCGAGCGCTTGCTGCCCTCGAAGGTCTTGCAGACGGACCTGATGTCCAGGACGATGGGCCGATCACCGGCTGCGCCTGAGTGCGGGACTTCGTCAGAGCGGGCCTGTGTGCGCACCGGCTCACGCCTTCCTTCCTGCAGAGGTGGCTGCGATCCAGGGGAAGGCCCGCGCCTGAAGCTGGCGCAGGGCCGCGAAGAGCAGGACGGCAAGCCCGGTCGTGGTAAGAATCGCCGAGATGAGGTCGGCGGTCTCGCTGAAGCTGCCGAAGTCGGAGGTGAGCCCGCCCAGTCCGGACTGACCGATCTCCTGACCGCCGAGGATCATGCCCACCGCACCGACGGCCAGGGCGATGCGGGCACCTATGAGGATGAACGGCGTCGACCCCGGCAGGTAGATGTAGCGGATCTGCTGCCAGCCGCTCATATCGAAGGTCTTCCCGACGTCGGCGAGCCGGCCGCGCACTGCCCGCACCCCGGCGTGGGTGTTGACGAGCATCGGCCAGACCGAGATCACCATGATGAAAGCTACGCGTGCGGTCGTGCCGAAGCCGAACCAGACCTCCATGACGGGCAGCAAGGCGATCGTCGGCGTCGAGTTACCCAAGGCCACCAGCGGG
>JBOHCP010000240.1:0-7738 GCA_050698875.1 Streptosporangiaceae bacterium
GGCCGGCGCAGCCCAGTCCGGACGCCCAGGTACCCAGGCTGCTCCAGCAGCTTGCCGCCTGGTCGTGGCGGCTGCTGCTCACCGGCGCGGTGATCTACCTCGCCTTCCGGTTCGCGGTCGAACTGCGGCTCGTGGTGATCCCGTTCATTGCCGCCATGTTGCTCACCGCGTTGCTCCAGCCGGAGGCGAGCTGGCTGCGTCGGCGCGGGTTCTCGCCGCTGCTGGCGACCTGGTGCATGATCCTGATCGCGCTGGTGCTGATCGCCGGGGCCATGACGCTGGTTATCAACCAGATCGCCGATCAGTACCAGGTGCTGTTCACCGAGGTACAGGGGACCATCGGTCACCTGCAGCACTCGCTGGCCGGGGCGCCGTTCCACCTGAACCCCAGCCGGCTGCAGGCGCTGAGCAAGAACCTGCTGACCTACATCTCCCAGCACAAGTCCGTGATCGCCGGCACCGTGCTGACCGGCGGGAAGTACCTGGCCGAGTTCCTCGCGGGCGCGGTTCTGACGCTCTTCGTTACCTTCTTCCTGCTCAAGGACGGCGCACGGATCTGGGCGTGGCTGATCAAGGGCATGCGCCCGGTAGCGAGGAGCCGGACGGCACGAGCCGGAGACGAGGCCTGGCGGGCGCTGGTCTATTACATGCGCGGGGCGACGGCGGTCGCGGCGATCCACGCCGTGCTTCTGGGCATTGCCCTCTGGCTGCTCGGGGTACCGCTGCTGGTTCCGCTGGTGGTCCTCGTATTCCTGGCTGCGTTCGTGCCGCTCGTCGGGATCCTGGTGGCCGGCGCGCTGGCCGTCCTGGTGGCACTTGCCACCAAGGGCTGGGTCGCTGCGGTGATCCTCCTCGGCGTGCTGATTGTGGAGAACCAGATCGAGGATCACCTGCTCCAGCCGCTGCTCGTCGGGCGAATCATCAAGTTGCACCCGCTGGCGATCATCCTGGCCCTCGCTGTCGGCGGGATCATCGCCGGCATTCCCGGCGCCATCATCGCGGTGCCATTCGCGGCCGTGATCACGTATGCCTGGGCGCCCCTGCGCGGTGACCCCCCCGACAGCTAACCTGACGCCAGCCCACGTCAGTCTCCCGGAGGAAGGCTACGATGCCGTGTGCGCGCAACGAGCCGGGATCGATCGAGATCCTGATCAGGCGACTGGACCCGGGTCTGCCGGTGCCGAACATGGCGCATCCGGGCGACGCCGGCTGTGACCTCTATCTGACTGCTGACGTGGACATCGCGCCTGGCCAGCGAGTTGTCGTCGGGACTGGGGTGTGCATCGCGCTGCCAGCTGGGTATGCCGGTTTCGTGCATCCTCGGTCCGGCCTGGCCGCCAGGCACGGCGTGACCATCGTCAACGCGCCCGGCACCGTCGACGCCGGGTACCGTGGCGAGATCAAGGTGATTCTGCTGAACACCGACACCGAGCACACGGTGCGGTTCAGGCGTGGCGACCGGGTTGCCCAGCTTGTCGTTCAGCGGGTTGAATGCCCGGTCTTCATCGAGGTGACGTCTCTGCCCGGGTCACAGCGAGGCGACGGCGGCCACGGCTCGACCGGCGGGTACGCGATGGCAGCGGACATTCAGGGGGATGACGAGTTCCCGGCCGCGACGCGGCAGGCCGGGAGGTAAGGAGCGTGCGGGGTGTTCCGACGACGCCGCCGTGAGGACGGGACTAGCGCCTCCGAGGCGACCGACGAGACCTACCAGGCACCCGATCTGGCGGAGTGGGACGAGGACGACGCCGACCCGGACGATTCGCTGGATTACGGTGCGGAGGACTATGCCGAGCCCGGCTACGACAGCCCCGCGGGTGACGCGGGCGACGACGACGCGGACGATGGCGGCGCCCGGTCGGCCGATGAGCCTGCGGCGAGCCGCGCCGAGCGCGAAGACCTGAGCGACCCGGCGACGTGGACCAGGCTCCGCGATACGCAGGCGGCCGTGCCGGCCATGGCCCGCACCGCCGGGCCCTGGGACAGCGCCGGTGAGTATCCCGACCAGCCGCGGATCGACTTTGGCAGCCTGCTGGTGCCGGTCCGGGACGGCTACGACATTCAGGTCCTGATGTCGGAGGAGGAGGGCGTCTCCATCGCGGTGGTGCGCGGCGACAGCGGGCTTCAGCTGCAGCCGTTCGCGGCGCCGCGCAGCTCGGGGCTGTGGCACGAGGTGCTGCCCGAGATCGCCCAGGAGGTCGCCAATGTCGGCGGCCAGAGTGCCGAGCAGCACGGGCCGTTCGGTCCGGAGTTGCTCGCGCGCGTGGCGCCGCAGGGCGCCGGCAACCAGCCGGTCCCGCCGCAGCCCCTGCGGTTCATCGGCGTCGACGGTCCGCGCTGGTTCCTGCGCGGCCTTATCAGCGGGCCGGCCGCGATCGATGACGAGCAGGCCCAGCTGTTCCGGGACATTCTCGCCGATGTCGTGGTAGTGCGCGGCGAGCAGGCGCAGCCGCCGCGCCAGGCGCTGCAGATCCAGCTCCCGGAGGAGGCACGCCAGGCGCTCGAGGATCAGGCGGCCGAGCAGCCGAACCCGCTGAACCCGTTTGAACGGGGCCCGGAGATCACCGAGACGCGGTAACCACGGTCTGCGAGCCGGACCGCGGAGCAGCCGCCAGGTCAGGCAGCGCAGCCGAGCAGCTTGGCGAGCTCGCGCTCGACGTTCTGGCTGGTGACGAACAGCAGCTCGTCTCCGGCTTCCAGCGGGTCGTCTGGGCTGGGCACGATCACCCGGCCGTCGCGCAGGATTGCAACCAGCGCCGTGTCGGGCGGCCACTCGATGCTGCCGACGCGCTGACCCGCGAGCGGTGCGTCGGCGGGCATCGTCAGCTCGACCAGGTTGGCCTCGCTCTGCCGGAAGGTCATGAGCCGGACCAGGTCACCGACGCTCACCGCCTCCTCGACGAGCGCGGACAGCAGGCGCGGCGTGGAAACCGCGACGTCGATGCCCCATGACTCGTTGAAGAGCCACTCGTTGTTGGGCTGGTTGATCCGCGCGACGACGCGCGGCACGCCGTACTCGGTCTTGGCCAGCAGCGAGACAACGAGGTTGACCTTGTCGTCTCCGGTCGCCGCGATGACCACGTTGCACCGCTCCAGGGCGGCGTCGTCGAGCGCGCTGATCTCGCACGCGTCGGCCAGCAGCCATTCGGCTCGCGGCACGCTGTGTACCTTGATCGAATCCGGGTTCTTGTCGATGAGCAGCACTTCGTGACCGTTGTCCAGCAGCTCCTTGGCGATGGAGCGGCCGACGGCTCCCGCGCCCGCTATCGCGACGCGCATCAGTGTCCCGCCCTTCCTGGCTCTCGGCTCGCGAACACGCTGGCGATCTTGGTGAGGTTCGCCTTCTCGGCGATCACGTGCACGACGTCGCCCTCCTGCAATACCAGGCTCGGTCCTGGTATTACCGCCTCGCCCAGCCGGGAGATGAAAGCTATCCGGGCGTGCGCCGCCTGCTCCAGGTCATAGACCTTCTCGCCCAGCCAGTCGTCGGAGTAGGCGACCTCGGCCAGCACGACCGCGCCGGTCGGGTCCCGCCACAGCGACTCAACACCCTCTGGTATCAGCCTGCGCAGCATCTGGTCGGCTGTCCAGGCCACCGTCGCGACCGTCGGGATACCGAGCCGCTGATAGACCGAGGCCCGGCGCGGATCGTAGATTCGCGCGACGACCCGCTGGACGCCGAAGGACTCCCTGGCCACCCTGGCGGCGATCACGTTGGAATTATCGCCGCTGCTCACGGCCGCGAACGCGGCTGCGCGGTCGATCCCGGCCTCGGTGAGCACGTCACGGTCGAATCCGACGCCGGTCACCTTCGTGCCCTTGAAGCCGGACCTGAGCTTGCGGAATGCCTCGGGATCCTGGTCGATGATGGCGACCGAGTGCCCCCGGTCTTCCAGGGAGTGCGCGACGCTAGACCCGACCCGCCCGCATCCCATGATCACGATATGCACGAGCTTCCTTCCGGCCAGGACGGTGCACTCACGGTACTCACACCCACGGGTCCCCCCCCGTGCGCGCCCCGGCAGGGACCCGCGGAGCGGCGGGGGTGCACTGCCAGGGCACGATGTTGCCCGTGACTTCCACGGCTACCTCCGCTCCAGAGGCCGGTGACGTGCTGGAACTCACCGTCGGTGAGGTCGTGCACGGCGGCTGGTGCGTGTCCAGGCAGGATGATACGGGCCAGACGGTCTTCGTGCGGCATGCCCTGCCCGGCGAGCGCGTTCGCGCGACGGTGACGCAGCTGACCGCCAGGTTCATCAGGGCGGAGGCGACCGAGATCCTGCAGCCGTCTGCAGACCGAGTCGTCCCGCCGTGCCGGTACGCCGGGCCGGGCGGCTGCGGCGGCTGTGACTGGCAGCACGCCAGCCTGGCGGCGCAGCGGCAGCTGAAGGCGGCGGTTATCCGCCAGCAGCTCCGCCGCATCGCCGGCCTCGACACCTCCGTCGTCGTCGAGGCCATGGTCGGCGACGACAACGGCCTCGGCTGGCGGACCGCGGTTTCCTTCGCCGTCGATCGCGATGGCGTCGCCGGCCTGCGCAAGCACCGGTCACACGAGATAGTCCCCCTCGACCGGTGCCTGATCGCGCACGAGCTGGTGACCGGCGCGGACGTGACCGGGAAGCGCTGGCCGGGCGCGCAGTCGGTGCAGGTCGCGGTCGTGCCGCGGACCGAAGAGGTGGGCGTGCTGGTCACCGGCCGGCCTGCGGGACTGCCAGCGTTGGCCGCCGACGGCGTGCAGATCGCCGGCAGGCCACGCGGCCGCACGCAGGTGCGGGGCCGCGGCTACCTGACCCAGCGCGCGGCCAGCCGGGACTGGCGGGTCAGCCTCGGCGGGTTCTGGCAGGTCCACCCGGCCGCCGCCGACACGCTGGCCAGTGACGTGCTGGCGGCGCTCCACCCGCAGCCGGGCGAGCACACCCTCGACGTGTATTGCGGCGGGGGTCTGTTCGCCGGGGTGCTGGCGCAGGCGGTCGGCCCGGCGGGCACGGTGCTGGCGGTTGAACAGGACGCCGCCGCTGCCCGCGATGCCCGGTACAACCTGCGGGCCTGGCCGTGGGCGCGGGTGCGGCATGGCGACGCGGCCGCCCTGCTGGCGCGGACCGACCTCAGCGACGTCTCGATGGTCGTGCTCGACCCGCCGCGGACCGGCGTCGACCGGCGCGTCATCGAGGCCCTGCACACGGGGCCGCGGCGGATCGCCTACGTGTCCTGCGACCCGGCCACCCTCGCCAGGGACCTGCGGCTGCTGCTGGACGGCGGCTGGGAGCTAGCCGGGCTGCGCGGCTACGACGCCTTCCCCATGACGCACCACGTGGAGTGCCTGGCCATTCTCGTCCGGGACTAGGGATCCGGAGGATCCGCACCTAACGCGTCAGCCAGTCTTCGGTCAGCGGCGCGTCGGGTGGTCCTGCCTGCAGCCATGAGTCGAGGGCCTGCTGGAGCGGTCCGGGGTTCTTCCGGGAGCGCGAGACGGACCGACTGCTGGTGAACAGGATCCCGGTGGACGGCGCGCCCGCCTGCAGGGCGCGCAGCAGGATCGGCCGGAAGTCCTTGACGTTCTCGGTGAGCAGCCACCGGGTCTGCGCGCTGGCCCAGCCGAATATCTCTTCGTCGATCATGGATCTGAGGTCCGCGCGCTCGGCGACCGCCACCGCGTCGTGACCGAGCTCGCGCAAGGATGCAGCGACCGCCGGAGAGAACATTTCGTCGAGGAGCAACCGGGGGCTGCCAGACCTGGTCATGAGATGAGCCGTCGCTGGGTGCGCCAGGCCTCCTCGGCCCGGACCGACGCCTCGTCGGCGTCCGTGATCTCAGCGTCGATCTCGTCGCGGTAGCTGGCGTAGTAGCTGAGTGCGGTCGCGATACGGCTGGTATCGACCGCAAAGACATCGGCCGCGGCATCGAGGGCCGCCGGGCCGCGCTCGTCGATCTCGCGCAGGAACTTAACGACTTCCCAGATATCCGGGCCGTAGCCGAGCGCAGCCCGTCGGCCGGCCGGACCATCCTTGAAGATCACGCCGGGATGGTCTGCCATCCGCAGGCCCTCGTCGATCAGGCGCTGCGCGAGCGCGGACGTCGATGAGTTGCCAACCGCCCTGGCACGTCGGCGCAGACGCGCCAGGAGAGCGGGTTCGAAGCGGATCGAGAGTGGTGTGGTCACGTAATACATTGTAGCAAATGTAGTGCACCTATCCAGGACCAGCGGCGCAAGTCCGGCGCTGTAACCACGGGACGGCTGCAGCGTCATCGTCTTGTGACGGCAGACACGCCGACGGGCGCCGGTCGGCGGCCGCTGACGGCTGAAGCCCGAGCAGCCGGCTTCGACGACTTCTACGACGCGACCGCGATGCGATTGGTCCGGTACGCATACGCCCTGACCGGCAACGTGTCCGATGCGCAGGACATCGCCCAGGAGGCGTTCGCCAGGGCCTGGCAGCGCTGGGACTCGGTGCGTGGCTACGACTGCCCGGAAGCATGGGTCCGGCGGGTCGCGACCAACCTCGCGACCAGCCGGTTCCGCCGGGACCTGACGGCTCGTGCTGCCGCGCCGTAGCTGATCGTCGCCGACGCGCCGGAGATCAGCGCGGACACCGTGGCGCTGGTCGCCGCCCTGCGGACGCTGCCCGGGCGGCACCGCGTCGTGGTGGTGCTGCACTACGTGGCTGACCTGCCTATTGGCCAGCTAGCAGCGGAACTCCGTTGCCCCGTCGGAAGCGTCAAGGCCTGGCTGTCCCGAGGCCGGGAAGCGCTCGCCGTTGCGCTCAGTGACGGCAATGCTGGGGAGGCTACCGATGCCCGAGCTCGACGTCCTTGGCCGCTTGTTCAGCGAGCTAGCCACCGCGGACCTGCCGGTGCCTGTGCCTGCCAGCGTCGTAGCCCGCGGCAGGCAGCGGCGGCGGCGCGCTCACGGCCGCACGGTGATCGCGGCGGCGGTGGTCGCTGGCGTCGTGGTCGCCCCGACACCACGAGGCGGCGCCGACCGTCAGTCAGCACGCCCAGCCTGCCGTCTGCGCGCCCGCACCCAACGCGGCGCTGATTCCGAACTCAGGCACGCGCTGCAGGCCAGCCACCAGCAGTCGGTGTCGGTGATCGGGGTGTCGCCCAACCGCGCGGTGAGATCGTGGAGGCCGATCTGCTCACCGGAGTCACCGACGTGGTCGCCAGCGGCTACGTAGGCGCGCCGGTGTTCGTGGGCACGGCGCTGGTCTGGCCCATCGCCAGCAGCGCCACCGACCCCCACCCACCTGGTCGCGGCGAGTGCGTCGGCCTTCCCGGCCCGCCAGCGCGTCGCCGTGCCGCTGCCGCTGCGGCAGGCTGGCGCGGCGACCGTGATCGCCTCGAGCGGCGGTGCCACTGCCTACGCGTCCGCCAACCTCACGAAGCTGTTTTACGCACCGTCGCTGTCCCAGCCGGCCCGCCCGGTGCTCCGGCTTCCACCCGGCAGCCACCTGTCGCCCGGCGGCCACCTGTCGCCCGGCGGCCACCTGTCGCCCGGCGGCGTCGCGGCCGGCGGCGTCGCGTCTGACGGGCTCGCGGTCGGTCCGGGCTACCTGGCCTGGAATACCTCAGCCGGTTCCAGCTACCTGGCCAGCGCGAAGACCCTCGCGGCGATAATTTTCACCGACGGAACCCACCAGCGGAACGCAAACGGTCTTGGCTTGACACGGCTGAGGCTCGCGTCGTCGGCGACGGCGACGGCGACGGACGCGTCGGCCTTGGATGGGTAGGGCTGGGGTCT
>JBOHCP010000241.1:0-7695 GCA_050698875.1 Streptosporangiaceae bacterium
CGCCAGGCCAGGCCAAGCGGACCAGTCAGCAGCCTGCCCGCGGTTCCCGGACCGGGCCGCGGCGGCACCAGCCCAGCGCCGGTGTCCCGCCGGCCGGCCAGCGCAAACGCTGCCACTGTCCCTGCTGCCGTGACCGCAGCCGGGACCGCGAGCACCCACCAGCGGTCGCCGGTAAACGGCCGCACCAGCTCGGCCCAGCCGACCGGGCTCAGCCAGGTCAGCCACGTCAGGGCGTGGCTGCCACCAGAGTCACCGAGGCCGCGCACCAGAAAGGCCACGCCGAGTGCCGTGATTGCGATCCCGCGTGCACCCCTCGCCGTGCCGCTGACCTGGGCCGCGATCGCCGCCAGCGCGGCGAATGCGATGCCGCAGCATGACTCGCCGAGCCCGATGGCCAGCGCTCCGGTGGCCGGCAGGCCGTACAGCGTGAAGGTCACCACGGTCAGCACCAGCGCGACGACGTTGGCGACCAGCGGCAGCAGCAGCGCGGCGGTCAGCGCGGCGGGCCGGCCGACCACCGTGGAGCCGATCAGCTCAAGCCGGCCGGCCTCCTCGTCCGCCCTGGTGTGACGGATCACCAGGAAGATGCTCATGAGGCCGGCGGCCAGCGCCGCGTAGGCCAGGTAACGCCAGGACAAGAGCGCGCCGAAGCTGTCGCCGTGCAGCTGGCCGTAGATGAACAGCAGCGCCGCGTCGTGGTGAACGGTCGAGGCGAGCGACGCCCGGCTCGCCGCGGTCTTGTAGACGAGCTTCACGGCGTACCCGCCGGACACCGCGATGATCAGCAGCACGTAGATCCAGATCGGCAGCAGGCGCCGGTCGCGGCGCACGGCGAGCCGGAACAGCTCGCCGACGCCGGTTAGCGGTAGCGAGCCTGCCGAGCGCGCGCTCCCGCCGGCCGGCCCGGCCTTTCTGGCAGGCGACTCGGTCGCGGCCCGGCTCATCAAGCGTCCGGAGCCTGCGCGACGGCACCGGCGGCACCGGCGGCACCGGCGCCGGACGCCGCGACGCCGCCCGCGGGCCCGCCAGCGTAGTGCCGCAAGAACAGCTCCTCCAGCGTCGGCGGCTGACTCGTCAGGGTCCGGACGCCGGCCGCGACGAGCAACCGCAGCACGTCCTGCAGCCGGTCGGAGTCGGCCTCGCAGCGCAGCCGGCTGCCGCCGTGCTCGCCAGGGTCGATCACGAGGTCGTGCACACCCGGCAGCTCGGCGAGTCCGGCCGGCCGCGCGTCCAGCTCAGCGGCGATGGACGTCCTGGTCAGGTGCCGCAGCTCGGCGAGGGTGCCGGTCTCGACGGTCCGGCCCGCCCGGATGATCGTGACCCGGTCGCACAGCGCCTCGACCTCGGACAGGATGTGGCTGGACAGCAGCATGGTGCGACCGGCGGCCCGCTCCTGCTCGGCGCACTGGCGGAACACCGCCTCCATCAGCGGGTCAAGCCCTGACGTCGGCTCGTCCAGAATCAGCAGCTCGGCGTCGGACGCGAGCGCCGCGATCAGCGCGACCTTCTGCCGGTTGCCCTTGGAGTAGGCGCGGGCCTTCTTGGTCGGATCGAGGTCGAACATGTCCAGCAGCGCGGCCCGGCGGCTGCTGTCGAGGCCGCCCCGCAGCCGGCCGAGCAGGTCGATGACCTCGCCACCGGTGAGCGTCGGCCACAGCGTCACGTCGCCGGGCACGTAGGCGAGCCGCCGGTGCAGTTCGACGGCCGCGCCACGGGTCGCCGCCGAGCAGCCGGGCCGTGCCGCCGTCGGCGCGCAGCAGACCGAGCAGGACCCGGATCGTGGTGGTCTTGCCGGCGCCGTTCGGCCCGAGGAACCCGTGCACCTCGGCCGCCGATACGGTCAGGTCGAGCCCGTCCAGCGCCACGGTCGCGCCGAAGGTCTTGCGCAGCCCCGCAACTTCGATAACGTTCACGCTAGATCACTGTACATCAAATTCAGAAAACACTGAATATAGGAAACGGAGTGACGCCCACTCGTGCCAGCGAGCCAGCGCAGCGACACCGGCGACCGCGACCCGGCCGCCGTGCGCAGCTTCATTGAGGGCTTCACCGCGCAGCTCACCCAGGCAGGGTTCCCGCGGACGCCGGCCCGGATTTTCGTCGCGCTGCTGACCTCCGACGCCAGCACGCTGACCGCGGCACAACTCGGCGACCTGCTGCGCACCAGCCCGGCCTCGGTGTCCAGCGGGGTGCGCTACCTGCTGCAGGTCGGGCTCGTCGCGGCCGAGGGCGAGCCCGGCTCGAGGCGGCAGCACTACCGGATGTCCACGCGCGTCTGGGAGGACATCGTCCAGCTGCGAGATCGTCAGTTCGTGCGCTGGGCGGGTGAGCTGCGGCACGGCGTCGACGTGCTGGGCCCGGCCTCGCCCGCGGGCGCGCGGATGGCGCAAACCGTCCGGTATTTTGAGTTCATCAGCCAGGAGAAGGCCGGGCTGCTTGCCCGCTGGCACGCTGAGTCCGCCAGCACACGACCTGCCGAGGCCAGCGCCGAGCGCTAGGTTTTCGCCGCCGGGATTACCGGTAACGGCAACGCGTTGGTAAGACTGATGGGAACGGCAAGGACGGAGGCTGCTAGCGGTGCCGCGTAACCCGGCTGACCTATATGAGGTGGGCCCCGTCGCGCCACGTCCCGGCGGCGATCTGGTCATGCTGTATTACCTGGACGGCTTCATCGACGCCGGCGCGGCCGGCCGGCTGCTGACCGCGCACCTGATGTCGACGCTGAAGCACGACCAGGTTGCCACCTTCGACATCGACTCGCTGCTCGACTACCGGTCCCGCCGACCGATCATGACCTTCGCCAAAGACCACTGGGACGACTACGACGCGCCCGAGCTCGCGGTCTCCCTGCTGCACGACGCCGAGGGCACGCCGTTCCTGTTGCTCGCCGGGCTCGAGCCCGACCGCGAGTGGGAGACGTTCGCCGCCGCGGTCGTGCAGCTGTCGGCCTACCTGCAGGTACGGCTATCCGTCGGCTTCCACGGCATCCCGATGGGCGTGCCGCACACCAGGCATCTCGGGGTGACCGCGCACGCCACCCAGCCCGGCCTGATCGACGGCTACCGCCCGCTGGTCGACAAGCTGCAGGTGCCGGGCAGCGCCGCCGCGTTGCTCGAGTACCGGCTCGGCGCCGCCGGCCGCCAGGCCATCGGGTTCGCCGTGCACGTGCCGCACTACCTGGCCCAGGCGGCGTACCCGGCCGCCGCGGCGACGCTGCTCGACTCGGTTCAGCGGGCCTCCGGGCTCGTGCTGCCCGGCGACGCGCTGCGCGAGGCGGCCCACCGCACCAACCTGGAGATTGCCCGTCAGGTCGAGGGATCGGCGGAAGTGGCCGAGGTCGTGCGGGCGCTCGAGCAGCAGTACGACGCGTTCACGGCCGACCGGGAGAACCTGCTCGCCAGCGAGGAGCAGGTGCCGACGGCTGAAGAACTCGGCGCCGAGTTCGAGCGCTTCCTCGCCGAGCAGCATCGCGGCGACAACCCCGACTCCTGATCCGGCTCGGCGCGCACACAGACCGAAACTTGGCCAGCGCCGGAGAGAAACAGGGCCTTTGCGTGGGCATGGCACTGCCCGGTGCGCTGCCGGTGCGCATCCGGCGGCGAGGCAGGCAGCGCGAGGGGACGGTAACGCCGGTGGGCGACAGGCGATGAGCCGAGCGGACGTCCGCGAACTCCCGGCTGCCAGCGCCGGGATGCAGCGCGGTGAGGTGGTGGTCCCGACGCACGTTGGCGACCCCGTCCACGGGCTGCTGAGCTGTCCGGCGGCCCCGCTGGTGGCTGCGTCGCTGCGAGCCAGGGGCAGGCCGGTCCGCGTCGGTGACCTTCCCGGTGCGGCGCCCGCCGACGGCGACGCACGGCTGTACCTGGTGACCTGCCCGGGTGCGGACGGCGGCACCGTGGCGGTTGCCGCCGCGGCCGCGCCGGGCGATGCGCTGTCGGCGGTGGCCGCCAGGGCTGCGGTCGAGGAGTGGGCGGCGGTCTGCGCCCCCCGGTCGCTGCTGCTGGCGGGGTCGCCGTGGTGCAGCGGCGCGCTGCACGCCGCCAGCGCTGCCAGGGATGCCGCGTCGCACAACCAGGGCAGCGGGCACCGGGTCTACGTGCTGACCCCGGCCGCCATGTCACCGGAGACTGGGACCGCACTCGGCGACCTCGGCGCCATCGTCACTGATTCGCTCGATGGGGTCGAGCCCGGTGCAGTCGTGGTGTTCCCCGCGCAGGGAGTCACCGTCCAGCTGCGGGCCGAGGCGGCCCGCCGGGACGTCACCGTCGTGGATGCCACCTGTCCGATGGTGGCCGCGGCCCAGGGGGCGGCGGCCGGCGCCGCCGAGCGCGGGCACCAGCTCGTGCTCGTTGGCCCACCGGATCACGCCGCCACCGGCCCGATCAGCAGCCAGGCACCCGGACGCGTGACCGTGGTGGAGACGCCGGCTAAGACGGCCGCCGTCAGCGCCGGGGATGGCGGCCCCGTCTCGTACCTGCTGCAGCCAGGCTTCGCGCTCGAGGCCGGCGCTCCCATCGTCACTGCGCTGCGGTCGCGCTACCCTGCGGCCAGACCGGCGGTGCCCGCGGAGGTCTGCTACGCGCCGTCCGACCGAGCCGGGACGATCTACTCGGTCGCGCTCGGCAGGGACCTGATGCTGGTGGTCGGCGATCCGCAATCGAGCGATGCGCGGTACGCCTGCGCGCTGGCTCGCGACGCCGGCACCAAGGTTCAGCTGATCGGCGACGTCGAGGACATCAAGCCGGCCATGCTCGCGTCCGTGCGCTCGATCGGCATGGCCGAGTCCACGTCCGCCGGGGCCGGACTGGCCGCGCGGGTGCTCGACGCACTGTCAGGTCTTGGTCCCCTGAGCCTCGCGCGGCGGCGGCTCATCACCGAGAAGGCCGCGGGCGCCCTCGGCTAGGCCCACAAGGAAAACCGCCGACTACCAGGTTGCGGCCCATAGGCCGACGGTCGGCGCTGGGATACGATCATCCGCATGGCGGACAAACCGGGCAGTGGCCTCGATCACGACCACTCCGGCCCGCAACAGCGTCGAACCAGCGCCGGCGCGGTTCCTTTCCGGCAGCGCCTCGCGGCCGGAAAGTTCGCCGTCACCGCCGAGATCGGCCCGCCACGCGGCGCCGACACGGCGCCGGTCGCCAGGAAGGCGGCGATGCTGCGCGGCTGGGTCGACGCGGTCAACATCACCGACAACCAGGGCGCTACCGTCAAGCTGTCGAGCCTGGCCGGCAGCGTCGCCGCGCACCGCGCGGGGCTCGAGCCGATCATGCAGCTCACCTGCCGGGACCGGAACCGGATCGCGCTGCAGTCCGAGCTGCTGTCGGCATCGGCGCTGGGTGTGCCGAACGTGCTGATCATGACCGGCGACCACCCCCGCAACGGCGACCACCCCGAAGCCACCGCCGTGTTCGATCTGGACAGCACCAAGCTCCTGGCGGTGGCGACGGCCATGCGCGACCAGGGCCAGCTGATGTCCGGCAAGGCGCTGACGCCGCCGCCGTCGTGGCTGCTTGGTGCCGTCGAGAACCCGCCCGGCCGGGCCGGCAGCGCAGCCGAAGCCGAGGCGGCGGCCGCCAAGGCGACTGGCCGGCTGGCCGGGAAGATTGACGCCGGGGCGCAGTTCGTGCAGACCCAGTTCGTCTTCGACGTGTCCGCGTTCGCGGCGTGGATGAGCCGGGTGCGCGACCTCGGCCTGCACGAGCGCTGCTCCATCCTGGCCGGTGTCGGCCCGGTGCGGTCGCAGCGGGCGCTGGAGCACCTGGCCACGATTCCGGGCGTCGTCATCCCGGAGTACGTCAGCGAGCGGCTGACCGGGCTCAGCCCCGACCGGCTGCGGGCCGAGGGCGAGAAGCTGTGCAGCGAGATCATCGCCCAGCTCGCGGACGTGCCCGGCGTGGCCGGCGTGCACGTGATGGCGATCGGTGCGGAGCATGCGATTCCCGGCATTGTGTCGCAAGCCGGCCTGCCGCCCCGGTAACAGGCTCTAACCTCGGGGTAGCCGCCGGGCGTGGGCTCCGTGTCCAGATCCGGAGGTCCCGATCGTCGTCGTGGCGACGGGCCACGAGGCAAGGAGGCCTGATGCGATACATGCTGCTGGTATGCGGCCAGGAAGAACCCGACGACCCGTCGGCCGAGCAGGACGCGGGCGAGCCGTGCTGGGCACCCTGGGCCAGGGAACTTCGGGCCAGGGGCGTGCTGCTGGTGGAGGGCTCGCAGCTGCAGCCGGTCAGTACCGCCACGACGGTCAGGAACGCCGGTGACGAGGTGCTGGTGTCCGATGGCCCGTTCGCCGAGACCAAGGAGCAGATCCTCGGCTACGACGTGATCGAGTGCGCCGACCTCGACGAGGCGATCTATGCGGCCTCCCGGCATCCGGCCACGCTCAAGGGCGGCGTCGTGGAGGTGCGGCCGATCCTGGCAAGCGTATGACCGACGTCGAGACCGCGGTGGCGGCCGCATTCCGGTCCGAGTGGGGCCACGTGGTCGCCACGCTGATCCGGATGACCGGCAACTGGGATCTGGCCGAGGAATGCGCGCAGGACGCGTTCGCCGCCGCGCTGGCCCGCTGGCCGGCCGATGGCGTGCCCGACCGGCCGGGCGCGTGGCTGACCACGACGGCGCGCAACCGCGCGCTTGACCGGCTGCGCCGGACCAAGACGGAGGCAGCCAAGCTGCAGGAGGTTGTCGCGCTGTCGCGGCCGGCCGAGCCCGCCGGGTTTGATGACAGCGGGGTTACCGACGACCGGCTGCGGCTCATCTTCACCTGCTGCCACCCCGCCCTGACGCTCGAGGCGCGGGTAGCCCTCACGCTGCGCACCCTGGCCGGGCTGACCACCGCCGAGATCGCCAGGGCCTTCCTCGTGCCCGAGGCCACCATGGCCAAGCGGCTGACGCGCGCCAAGCACAAGATCCGCGACGCGGCTATCCCCTACCGGGTACCGCCCGCGCACCTGCTCCCGGAGCGGACGTCGGGCGTGCTCGCCGTGCTGTACCTGCTGTTCAACGAGGGCTATTCGGCCTCAGCGGGCGCCGAGGTCCGCCGCGGTGACCTGACGGCCGAGGCGATCCGGCTGGCCAGGCTGCTGGTAGTGCTCATGCCCGACGAGCCTGAGGCCGCCGGCCTGCTCGCGCTCATGCTGCTGCAAGATGCGAGGCGCGCGGCGCGGCTGGACGACGACGGCGAGCTCGTCACCCTCGAGGACCAGGACCGGTCGCGCTGGGATGCCGGTCAGATCACCGCGGGCCTCGGCCTGCTCGACGGCGCGCTGCGACGCGGACCGGCCGGGCCGTACCGGCTGCAGGCCGCCATCGCGGCGTGCCACGCGCGCGCGGCGGCCGCGGCCGACACCGACTGGGCCCAGATCGCCACGCTCTACGGCGAGCTCCGCCGACTCGTGCCGAGCGCGGTCGTGGAGCTGAACCGGGCGGTAGCGGTCGCCATGGCCCACGGGCCCGCGGCCGGGCTTGACCTGGTCGACGACCTAGCCGCCGGCGGCATCCTCACTTCCTACTACCTGCTGCCGGCGACCCGCGCCGAGCTCCTGCGCAGGCTCGATCGCCGGGCGGAGGCGGCCGCGAGCTACCGGGCGGCGCTGTCGCTGGTGGCGACCGAGCCGGAACGCCGGTTTCTGCAGCGGCGGCTGACCGAGGTCGGCGGCTGACCGAGGTCGGCGGCTGACCGAGGTCGGCGAC
>JBOHCP010000242.1:0-7650 GCA_050698875.1 Streptosporangiaceae bacterium
CCGAACGCGGCAGCCGGGAACCGGGTTACCGCCCGCCTGGCGGCTCCGAGCAGCACCCCCGCGACGCCGACGACTCCCGGCCCGGCTATCAGGAACAGTGGTACGGGGACGGCCACGCGGCCCAGTCGCCGCCGGGCCGGCCCGCGCCGCCGCGGCGCCAGAACCGCGGACACACCCGGTGGACCTCGCGCGGCCGCCTGCTGCTCGCTATCGGCGCGGCTGTCGTGGTAATCGCGCTCGGCAGCTGGCAGCTGGTGGCCGCCCGGGCCGGAAACCGCCCGTCAGGTAACACCGGGCACTCGCTTGCGGGCGCCACGTCGCCCAAGGCCGGGCCGTCCGGCGCGCATCCGTCCGGCGGCGCGTCGCCGACTGCGGCCGCCGGCGGCACCGTCAGCATCGACTGGGCGGGTGACATGACCTTCGGCACGCTGAACGCGTGGCCGCCGGACGGCACCGGGTCGCTGCTGGACGGGGTCACGTCCGACCTGCAGAGCGATCTCACGCTGGGTAACCTCGAGTCGGCGCTTGGCGACCTGACGATGTCCAAGTGCGCCCCCGGCGAGTCCGACTGCTACCAATTCGAGGCTCCCGACAACACGGCGCAGGCGCTGAAGCAGGACGGCTTCGCCGCGGTCAACGTGGCGAACAACCACACCCTGGACGCGGGCACGGCCGGGGAGACGAACACGAACGCCGCGCTGCACGCCGCCGGCCTGGACTACGCCGGCCGGCCGGGCCAGATCACATACCTGACCAGGAACGGCATCACAATCGCGCTGCTGGGCTTCGCGCCGTGGCCATACGACGCCGACGCGCTCGACATTCCCGCCGCGCAGGCCCTGGTCAGCCAGGCCAAGCAGCACGCCCAGATCGTCATCGTGATGGAGCACCTCGGCGCCGAGGGTGACGGCGCTCAGCACGTCACCGACTCCGAGGAGTACTACCTCGGCCAGGACCGAGGCAACTCGGTCGCGTTCACCCATGCGATGATCGACGCGGGCGCTGACCTCGTGGTCGGCTCGGGCCCGCACGTGCTGCGCGGCTTCCAGTGGTACCACGGCCACCTGATCGCCTACAGCCTCGGCAATTTCTGCGGCTATGACACGCTCGGCCTGGACTCCATCACCTCGGTCAGCGCCATCCTGCACGTCACGCTCGGCGCGCAGGGCCAGTTCGTGTCCGGCAGCATCACGCCGCTGCGGCTGGTGTCGCCCGGCACCCCGGAACCGGATCCGGCGGGCGCGGCCATCGGCACCGTCAACTCCCTCTCCCAGGACGATTTCGGGGGGAACGGGGCCGCTGTGATCTCGGCCGCTGGCACCATCGACCCGCCGCCGGCGAGCGACGGCTGACTCAGCCGGCTCGGCTGCCCGACCCCCCCGAGGCGCCGTCCGGTTCGCCAGCCTGAGGGCGGTTGACGTGGCGCGGACACGGTACGGTGAGCCGGGTATCAGGACGAGGAGTGGCGATGACCTACCAGCCGTATCCCACCGGCGCTGGCAGCAGCAACATAGGTCAGCAGGGGCCGCGGCCCTCGTCGGTGCGGACCGCGGTCATCCTCATGTACGTCGGGGCTGGCCTGTCCGCGCTGGCGTTGATCGGGGACCTGGCGCTCAGCGGCCGGATCAAGGCCGCCGTGGGGAGTGCGGAGCGGCGGGCTAGGACCGCCAAACCGCTGACGGCCACCCAGATCCACGCCGTGGAGAACGCCTACATCCTGATCATCGTGGTGGTCCTGCTGGTGGCGATCGGCATGTGGGTGTGGATGGCGTGGGCAAATGGCCGCGGCAGGGGCTGGGCCCGGATCTTGTCCTCGGTGTTCTTCGGGCTCAACACCATACTGCTGGTCTTCTTCGGCAGCCGGACGCTCACCACGGCGGTCTTCGTCGGTCTCGGGTGGCTGGCCGGCCTCGCCGCCCTGATCTTCCTGTGGCGCAGGGACACCACGCAGTACATCGCGCAGTCGCAGTAGCACCGGCGCCATCGGCCGCGGGCCTGAACAGTCGTCGGCGCGCGACACGCCGCGGTCGGTCCGGGCCGTTGTAGCGCATGGTCGTTACGGTGGGGATCATGGCGGCACGTGCGTCCAAGGGCTCAGCGCGCCGTCGTGGCGGAACGGCCAGCCGGACCGCGTCCTCGGCTCGTGGCCGGTCCGGCACGTCCGGCCGCGGCCGCACGGGGCATCGCACGACCGCGGCACGGCGCGGCGGCAACCGCCGGGCGGGTCGCCGTTACTCGCGGTCCGCGCCGTCCGCTAACCCGTTCGCGATCCTGGCGGGCTGGATCGTCGCGCTGATAGCAGTGGCGTGGATGGTGCTCGCGCACACCGTGGGTGCCGCCTGCCGTGCGATGGGCCGGCACGCCCGCGAGCTTGACCCGCTGCATCGTCGCGACGGCGCCGGCCTCGCGGCCCTCTGCGCGGCGATCGCGTGCGCCGTGGCCGTCTGGTGGGACGCCTCCGGCCCGCTGCGGCCGGTCGCCATGGCGATTCGCGCCTTGTTCGGCTCCGGCACCTGGGCCGTGCCGATCCTGCTTGCGCTGCTCGCCTGGCGGTTCCTGCGGCACCCCGACAAGAACGCGGACACGGCCCGGATGGTGATCGGCTGGGTCGCGCTGCTCCTGGGCGCGCTCGGCCTGATCCACGTGGCCTCGGGGACGCCGGGCCTCGCGGCGGGACTGCCCGCGATCCGGTCAGCCGGCGGCCTCATCGGCTACGCGGTCTCCGCGCCGCTGGTCGCCGTCGTCACCCAGTGGGCTGCGATCCCGGTGCTGGTCCTGCTCGCTGGCTTCGGGGTGCTGGTGATCACCGGGACGCCGCTGCATCGCGTTCCCGAGCGGATCGCCGAGGCGCGCGGCCTGCTGCTGCGGCGCGGCCAGGACGATGCCGCCGCCGGCGAGCCAGGGGAGGCGGCCGGGGCCAGCCGTCCGCATGCGAAGCTCACCCGGCGCCGGTCCGAGGCGCTCGAGGTCGCCGCGCTGGACCGCGCGTACGACACGCCGCTGGTCGACAGCCTGCTCGGCCGCCGCGGCGGGCAGCGGACGGCCGACCACGGTGACGCGGACGCGGGGGTCAGCGCGGCGGACGCCGCGGCGCAGGCGCGCGGCCTGCTGGCAGGCGGCCTGCTGGCAGGCGGGCTCGGCGGGGCTGACGACGGCTGGCGCGCGGTGTCCGCGCTGGCCGGCAGCGCAGACACCGAGTCCGGCGCCGACGCCGCCGCGGCGAGGAAGCCGGAGCAACTCACGCTGGCCGCCGTCACCGACGGCAGCTACACCCTGCCGCCGATCGCCCTACTCAAGCCGGGCAGCGTGGCGAGGCCGCGGACCAGGGCCAACGACACCGTGGTCGAGGCGCTGACCGCTGTGCTCGAGCAGTTCGAGGTCGATGCCCAGGTCACTGGGTTCACCCGCGGCCCCACGGTGACGCGGTATGAGATTGAGCTTGAGCCAGCCGTCAAGGTGGAACGCGTTACCCAGCTGTCCAGGAACATCGCGTACGCCGTCAAGAGCGCAGACGTCCGGATCCTCTCCCCGATCCCGGGAAAGTCCGCCATCGGGATCGAAATCCCCAACGCCGACCGGGAAATCGTCAGCCTCGGCGACGTGCTCCGCTCGCCCGTGGCGAGGTCCGACCACCACCCGATGGTGGTCGGCCTCGGCAAGGATGTCGAGGGCACCAACGTCGTCGCCAACCTGGCGAAGATGCCCCACATGCTGATCGCCGGGGCCACCGGCGCCGGCAAGGCGCTCGCCCTGGATACGCCAATCCCCACGCCCCGGGGCTGGACGACGATGGGTGCCATTCAGCGAGGCGAGCAGGTTTTCGACGAGGCCGGCGAGCGATGCACGGTGGTCGCCACCACACCTGTCATGCACGGTCGGCCGTGCTACGAAGTTGAGTTCTCGGACGGCACCGTCATAGTGGCCGATGCCGAGCACCTCTGGCAGACCACCACGACCACGGAGCGCGGTCGGCGCAGCAAGCTCCGACGCGGCGGTCCGTACTGGCCCGCCGCCGACGTCGCACGCGTGGCGCAGCGCGCAGCGGCGGTGCAGACAGAGCCGGACCGGCCGGTTACGACGGCCGAGGTGCTGGCCGATATCGGCCCGTCGGTCCGGAATGTCCTGATGGCCATCGCCAGCCGCCTGCCCAAGGAAGGACGGGAGGTCAGGCAGACATACGTCCGCAACGGGCGCGAAGTCAGCTTGTGGGTGCAGACGTACTCGCGGCAACTGCTGTACAAGTCCCTCGCCGCGCGCGTCACCGCTCCAGCCGGCCACGGCCGCCGGCGGCAGGACACCGGGACGCCTGTCACGACGGCCGAGATTGCGCGGTCGCTGAGAGTGAACGGCCGGGTCAACCATTCCATCCCGGTATGCGATCCGCTGGATTATCCCGTCCGCGAGCTTCCAGTGGCCCCTTACACGCTGGGTGCCTGGCTTGGCGACGGGCACGCTGCGAGCGCCCGCATCACCTGCGCCGACGAGGAGATCATCGACGCGATCCGCGGCGAAGGCTACGCGGTGACCAGGCACAGCGCCCCGCTTAACTACGGGATCAAGGAGCAAGGAGCCGGATCGGCCTGGCAGCAATCCCGAGCGGGGTTCCTGTCGCACCTTCGGCGGCTGGACCTTCTCCACAACAAGCACATTCCGGAGATTTACCTGCGGTCGTCCCTAGCGCAGCGCGGCTCGCTGCTGGCCGGGTTGCTCGACACCGATGGCTACTGCGGCCCGCGCGGCGAAGCCCACTTCAGTGTCACGAACGAGCGGCTCGCTCGCGATGTCCTCGACCTGGTGCAAGGGCTTGGACACAAGGCGACGCTCCGCGCAGCGCCGTGCGGCGGCCGGACGGAGAGCATCTTCACCGTGTACACGGTCAGCTTCCGCCCGCAGATGCCCGTCTTCCGGCTGGAACGCAAGCTAGCCAGGCAGGTCGTGATCACGTCGCGAAGCCCCGCACGGCAGCGGTATATCATCGACCTGCGGCCGGTAGAGTCCGTCCCGGTCCGCTGCATCCAGGTGGACAGCCCTAGTCGGCTGTATCTGGCTAGCCGATCGTATGTCGCGACGCACAACTCGACCTGCATCAACGGGCTGATCACCTCCATCCTGCTGCGGGCGACGCCGGACGAGGTGCGAATGGTGCTGGTCGACCCGAAGCGGGTGGAACTGGCCGCCTACGCCGGGATCCCGCATCTCATCACGCAGATCATCACCAACCCGAAGCGGGCCTCGGACGCCCTGCAGTGGGTGGTCGGTGAGATGGACCGGCGCTACGACGACCTCGCCGCCACCGGGTTCCGGCACCTGGACGACTTCAACAAGGCGGTGCGGGCCGGCCGGGTCACGGCGCCGCCAGGCTCTGAGCGGGTGTTCGCCCCTTACCCGTATCTGCTGGTGATCGTCGACGAGCTCGCGGACCTGATGATGGTCGCGCCGCGCGACGTCGAGGATGCGGTCGTACGGATCACCCAGCTCGCCAGGGCGGCCGGCATCCATCTGGTGCTCGCGACGCAGCGGCCGAGCGTCGACGTGGTCACGGGCCTGATCAAGGCGAACGTGCCATCCCGACTGGCGTTCGCTACCTCCAGCCTGACCGACAGCAGGGTCATCCTGGACCAGCCGGGCGCGGAAAAGCTGGTCGGCCAGGGCGACGCGCTGTTCCTGCCGATGGGCACCAGCAAGCCAATCCGGCTGCAGAACGCCTACGTTACCGAGCGGGAGATTCGCGACATCGTCGCGCACTGCAAGAAGCAGGCGGTGCCGGTATACCGCGACGACGTGGTCACCCGCGAGGCCAGGCAGCGCGAGATCGACGCTGACATCGGAGACGACCTGGACCTGCTCATGCAGGCAGCCGAGCTGATCGTCACGACCCAGTTCGGCTCGACGTCGATGCTGCAGCGGAAGCTGCGGGTCGGCTTCGCCAAGGCTGGCCGGCTCATGGACCTGCTCGAGAGCCGGGGCGTGGTGGGTCCAAGCGAGGGCTCCAAGGCGCGGGACGTGCTCATCAGGCCCGACGACCTGCCCGGCTTGCTGGCCTCGCTGCGCGGCGTGGACTGACCGGCGCGGACTGACCGGCGCGGACTGACCGGCGCGGACTGACCGGCGCGGACTGACCGGCGCGGACTGACCGGCGCGGACTGACCGGCGCGGACTGACCGGCGCGGACTGACCGGCGCGCGGCCGAGTCCAGCGGACCAGCGTCGGCTAGCGGGTAACTCTGGCGCGCCGCTGGCCAGAGCCTGGTCCGGGCGCTGGCCGAGCCTGAATCCTGGCCCAGCCAACGCCGGAGTGTGCGTGGCTGTCTACACTGGGTGACCGTCTCAAGTGGGATTTCGGGGGAAGCTAAAGTCGGGTTGCTGGCCTGCGGGTCGCTGCCCGGGAGGCGGGACGCAAGGATGATTGATGAAGGCACCGCGCTGAGCGTTGGTGATGCGATCGCGGCAGCGCGCCGCCAGGCCGGCCTCACCATTACGCAGGTCAGCCAGCGGACGTGCATCAGGGAGACCATCGTTCGCGGCATCGAGCGGGGCGACTACTCGGCCTGCGGTGGGGACTTCTACGCGCGCGGGCACGTGCGCAGCATTTCCCGCGCGGTCGGGCTCGACCCGGACGAGATGGTGCGCGAGTACGACGCGAGCCAGTCGCCGCCGCTGCCGATCACCGCCGCGGACGTGTTCCAGCCGTTCACGCCGGTGCGGCTCAGGGAGCGACGCCGCCCGAACTGGACCCTAGTGCTGCTAGCGGGGCTGGTGGTGGTGGCCGGCATCGTCGGCTTCCGCTATTTCTCGCACAGCAGCACACCCTCGGCCGGGCAGTCAGCCTCCAGTCACCACTCGGCGCACGGCGCGAAGCCGCCGGTCTCGGCCTCTCCGGCCGCCGCCTCGCCCGCGGCCACGCAGGTGGAGATCCTCATCGTCCCCAAGCCGGGGCAGGTGACCTGGGCGGAGCTCACGGCGGCGACCGGCAAGCTGCTCTTCCAGGGTGATGTCGGTACCTCGGTCGGGCTGCCCCAGCTGACCTCGATCGCCTCCGATGGCATGACGGTCCGGCTCGGCAATCCGGCTGGCGCGAATGTCTACCTCAATGGCAAATTGCAGCCAACCAACGTGACGAACCCGGTCACGCTGCAATGCAGCAGGACTATTTGCACGTAGCGCGGCGGCGGGAGCCCACCAGCGGATGCGCTGGCATCGGGCTGGTTACCGTAGTCTGCCGGTGTGTCGTCCAGCCAGCAAATCTCCGGTACCGTCGGGCGCCGGGTCAAGATGGTGACGCTGGGCTGCGCGCGCAACGAGGTGGATTCTGAGGAGCTCGCCGCCCGGCTGGCCGAGGGCGGCTGGCAACTCGCCGGCGAGGCCGAGGACGCCGCGGTTGTCCTGGTCAATACGTGCGGTTTCATCCAGGCTGCCAAGCAGGAGTCCATCGACGTGCTGCTGGCTGCGGCTGAGGAAGGCGCCACCGTCGTGGCCGCTGGATGCCTGGCGGAACGGTACGGGACCGGGCTGGCCGAGGCTATGCCCGAGGCCCAGGTCCTGGGGTTCGACGACTACGAGGACATAGCCGCGCGGCTGGAGGCGATCGCGGCGGGGGAGCGCTGGCCCGCCCACGAGCCGCGGGACCGGCGCAGGCTGCTGCCGCTGGCGC
>JBOHCP010000243.1:0-7621 GCA_050698875.1 Streptosporangiaceae bacterium
GGGAGCACGCCGTGCCCCAGGTTGAAGATGTGGCCCTCGGCCGTCCGGCCCCGGTCGAGGACCTGCAGCGCCCGCTGCTTGATGACCTCCCAGGGAGCCATCAGGATGACCGGATCGAGATTGCCCTGCAGCGCCTTTCCCGGCTCAACCCGGCTGACCGCCTCGTCCAGCGGCACCCGCCAGTCCACCCCCACGACGTCGGCGCCGGCCTCGCCCATAGCGCCGAGCAGCTCACCGGTGTTGACCCCGAAGTGGATCCGCGGCACGCCGGCGCCGGCGAGCGCCTGGAAGATCCGCCGACTGTAGGGCAGCACGCTGGCGCGGTAGTCGTCCAGGCTGAGCGACCCCGCCCAGGAGTCGAAGAGCTGAACGGCGCCGACACCGGCCGCGATCTGGGTCTCCAGGAAACCGATGGTGATCTCGGTGAGCCTGCTCATCAGGTCCGCCCACAGCGCCGGCGCGCTGTACATGAGCGTCTTGGTCAGCTCGAAGTTCTTGGACCAGCCGCCCTCCACCAGGTAGCTCGCGAGGGTGAACGGCCCGCCGGCGAACCCGATCAGGGGCTTGCCGTTCAGTTCGCCGACCAGGCTGGCTATGGCGGCGGACACGTAGGGGATGTCCCCGGGCTGCAGCGGCCGGAGCTTGGCCACATCAGCCGCGGACCGGACCGGGTGGTCCACCACCGGGCCCACGCCCGGCCTGATGTCGATGCCGACGCCGATCGCGCGCAGCGGGACGACGATGTCGCTGAAGAGGATCGCCGCGTCCACGTCGTAACGGCGGACGGGCTGCAGCGTGATCTCGGTGATCAGGTCGGCGTTCGAGCAGGTGTCGAGCATCTTCTTCTCGGTCCGCAGCGCCCGGTACTCGGGCAGGGACCGGCCAGCCTGACGCATATACCAAACCGGCGTATATGGCACCTTCTGCCGGCGACAGGCAAGCAGGAACGGGGATTCCTGGGTCTTGTCTGGCGTCCGCTGATCCGCTGATCTGCGGCCTGACCTGCTAGTTTGCGTGGACATTTGGAAAAAGGCTATCAAAGCTGGCTGCCCGCTGGCGTCACTTCCCGCAGCGCTCGCTGCCCGCCGTCCCAGTGCGCCGGATCGACTCCCGGCGCAGTGCCGTCCCAGCAGTGACGGCTGCGATCGCCGGTCGGCTCAGCGCACCTGCTGGATGCGGACCAGGTTGCCCGCGGGGTCACGGACAGCGCAGTCGCGAATCCCGTACGGCTGCTCGGTCGGCTCCTGGACGATCTCGGCGTCGCGGGCCGCCAGCCGCTCGAAGGTGTCGTCGAGGTTCTTGGTAGCGAGCAGGATCCAGCCATAGGTGCCCTTCGCCATCATCTCGGCGATGGTGCGACGCTCGTCGTCGGTGATGCCAGGGTCGGTGGCAGGCGGCGCCAGGAGGATGGACGTGCCGGGCTGGCTGGCGGGGCCGACGGTGATCCAGCGCATCGTGCCCCGCCCCACGTCGGTGCGCACCTCGAAGCCGAGGACGTCGCGATAGAAGGCCAGCGAGGCCTCCGGGTCGTCATGCGGGAGGACGCTCGTATGAATGGTGATGTCCATAGCGGTCATGCTAGGTGCGGCTCGGCGACGGGCGCTTCTCGATTCCTGACGGGCTTGGTCACCTGCTTCGCCACGCACGACGGCATCCCCGCGGTCGCGCGCGCCGCGTCACGCCGGTAGGTACTGGGCGGCACTCCTACCAGTTCGGTGAAGCGAGTGCTGAAGGTGCCCAGCGACGAGCAGCCCACGGCGAAACAGGCCTCGGTGACACTGAGGTCGCCACGACGCAGTAGCGCCATTGCCCGCTCGATGCGCCGCGTCATCAGGTAGCCGTACGGCGACTCGCCGTAGGCGAGCCGGAACTCGCGGCTCAGGTGCCCGGCCGACACGTGCGCGCCGCGGGCGAGCGCCCCGACGTCCAGCGGCTGCGCGTACTCCCGGTCGATCCGGTCGCGGACGCGGCGCAGCCGGGCGAGGTCGCGGAGCTGCTGAGCCGCGGCGGGTCTGCTGGCCACCGATCCAGTTTATCCGGTCAGCACGAGGGTGATCCGCAGCTCAGGCGGTCAGCTTAAGCCAGTTCCCTGGCTGTCGGTGGGACCTCGCGATGAGACCGGGTAGTACGCGTGCGGCTGCCGGGCCGGCGACTCCGGCGTGACACGCCGCCGCGGGTCCGGGGCTTAGCGCCGGTCTCGTGCCAGCATCGTTAGCTGAGCGGTGCGTTATGGAGGCTCCGATGACCGAGATCATCCGGGACTGTCCTGACTGTGGCCGGGGCCGTCTGTTCGCCCAGCACCACAGCCTCGCCGGGTGCTGCCCCGACAGCACCGACGAGTGCTGCCCGGAGTGGTACTGCGTCGTGTGCGGCGCCACGCTGGTGATCGGCGCCGTCCCCGCTGCGCCTGGCGCGGACGCCGTGGCCGGCCAGCGCGACCGCGTGGCGTGACGGCCCGCTGACCGCGCCGCGCACCCCGGTCGTGAATCCCGCTGAGCATGCCATGACCACTCACCGCGGAAAGCCGGGCGGCTCCAGCCAGGCCGACCGTGGCCAGTCGCCGGCCGGCGAGGGCGAGTTCCGCCGTGCGGTGGCGGAGGTCGAGACGGCCATGACGGCGCAGCGCCAGCTCAGGACCGAGCTCAGGGTCGAGACGGAGACGCCGCCGCGGCGGCTCGCGCCGTTCGCCTACGCGGTCGCGGCCGCTGTATCGACCACGCCCGGCGACCCCGAGGGCGAGATCGGCTGGGGTCGGTTCGTGCTGCTGTTTGACGCCGCGGGTCAACCTGGCTGGGATGGGAAGCATCGCATCATCGGCTACGTCCGAGCCGAGCTCGAGCCGGAGATGGCCGTCGACCCGCTCATCAACGAGGTCGGCTGGAGCTGGCTTACCGAGGCACTGGACAGCCGGACCACCGGCTACAGGAGTATCAGCGGCACCGTGACTACCGTCGTGACCCAGGGCTTTGGCGGCAAGCAGGACGAGCCGACCTCGACCAGCTTCGAGCTGCGCGCTTCGTGGTCACCAGGGGTAACGAGAGAGTCGCTGCCCGGACTTGGCGAGCACGTGGCCGCCTGGTGCGACGTCGTCTGTGTTGCGGCCGGGCTGCCGCCGCTGGCACCAGGGGTCGCGCCCCTCCGGCCGCCGCGCCGCAGGCCGCGGCCATGACGGACAGCCCGGACGGCGGTCAGCACGGCGGCGCCAGCGCGGGCGATGCCGAGCGCCCGGTGGAGCTGCTGCTGGAACCGCGCGACGGTCTGCCGCCACTCGTGGCGAGCACAGCCGACCTCGCCGCCGCGACCGCGGCCCTGGCCGGCGGCACCGGCCCGGTGGCCGTCGACGCCGAGCGGGCGTCGGGATTCCGGTACGGGCAGCGGGCCTTCCTGGTCCAGTTCCGCCGGGCGGGCGCCGGGACTGTGCTCATCGACCCGGTGGCCTGCCCGGACCTGTCGGGGCTCGACGCGGCCCTCGCCGATACCGAGGCCGTGCTGCATGCGGCGTCGCAGGACCTGGCGTGCCTGGCCGAGCTTAGCTACCGGCCGCGGCAGCTGTTCGACACCGAGGTAGCCGGGCGGCTCCTCGGCTGCCCGAGGGTCGGCCTCGCCGCGATGGTCGAGGCCATGCTGGGCCTTGGCCTCGAGAAATCGCACTCCGCGGCCGACTGGTCGACGAGGCCGCTGCCAGCGGAATGGCTCAGGTACGCGGCGCTGGACGTCGAGGTTCTGGTCGAGCTGCGGGACATGCTCGCGGACCAGCTCACCGCGCAGGGCAAGATCGAGTGGGCCCGGCAGGAGTTCGCTGCCGTGCTCGGTGCCGAGCCGCACCCGCAGCGCACGGACCCGTGGCGGCGGACGTCGGGTATCCACCGGGTACGGAACCGGCGCGGGCTCGCGGTCGTCCGCGAGCTCTGGCTCGAGCGGGACAAGGTCGCCCGGCGGCGCGACATGTCCCCGACGAAGGTGCTGCTGGATGCCGCGATCGTCGGGGCGGCCAGGGTGCTGCCGGACGGAGCAACTGAGCTGGCGGACATCGCAGGCTTCGGCGGGCGCAACGCGCGTCGCCACCAGGCCGAGTGGCTGCGCGCAATCGGCCGGGCCCGGGCACTGCCGGACCGGGCGCTCCCGCCGGCGTCGGCGCCGGGAGGTGACGGTCCGCCGCCTGCCCACCGCTGGGCGGATCGTGACCCGGAAGCCGCCCAGCGGCTGACCGCCGCGCGCGCGGTCGTGGCCGCGCTCGCCGACTCACACGCGCTTCCGGCGGAGAACCTGCTGCCACCCGACGCGGTCCGCCGGCTCGCCTGGCAGCCGCCCGCCGAGATCAGTCCGGCGTCGGTGGCAGCCGACCTGGCCGGCTACGGGGCGCGGCCGTGGCAGGCGGAGCTGACCAGCGTCCCGCTCGCCAAGGCGCTGCTGCGGATCCTGGAGAAAGGGTCCGAGTAGGGCCTCCGCCCGGCACGCCGCACGGCGCACGCCGCACGCCGCACGCCTCACGCCGTACGGCGCAGGCCGCACGCCGCACGCCTCACGCCGTACGGCGCAGGATGCGCAGGTCGCACGGCACGGCGGAGCCTGACAGCGGCTGTCCCGCGCACGGCAGCAGCCGCGGCGTCCGCGGATACTGCGGGAACACGTTCAGCAGGACTTCACAGTCACAGCCGCCGCCGAGCTCCGCGAGCCTGCCGAGCAGGCCCGTTGCCCGCGGCGCTCGGACGTCGCGCCACCGGCTTGTCCACCGGTGCGTTCCGGTGCAGCCAAACTCGCTGATCATCCGCAGCAGGAAGCAGCGCAAGCACTCCCGGTCATCCGGCTCCGTCAGCGCCGCGGACAACGCGACGAGCTCCGCCTCGACCGCATCGGCAATATCCTCCGTCATCATCATCATCTCCCCTGGTGTAACTCCCGCCCCGGCCGCCCCGTATCACTCGTTGTACCGCTAGGCACTGACACTTCTGCCGCCGCTGCATACCTCCGCAGCGGCTCCTTCCGGCTACGCTGGGCCGGTGCACTGGGAAGGCTGGGATCGCTGGCTGGAGGGCCGACGTGGCCTCCAGCGACTGACAGCGGCCTATCTCGGGTCGGCCCTGATGTGCGGTCTCGTCGCCGCCGCGGCCACGGCTGCATTCGTCGACCTGCACGTCTACCGGGCCGGCGCGGCCGCGATCGTACACGGTGAGTGGCTGTACGGGATCCGGTTCTGGGGACTGCCGTTCACCTACCCGCCCTTCGCCGCGGTCGCGCTCACCCCGCTGGCGGTCGTGCCCTGGTGGATTGCCGTCGCGCTGATGCTCATCGCCAACGTCGCGGCGACGCCCGTCATGTTCTACCTGGCGCTGCGGCTGCGGCCGGTGGCGGGCTGGCTCAGCCGCGGTGACGCCGCCCGGCTCGCCCTCGCCGTGGCCGTGGTCGCCATCTGGCTGGAGCCTGCCTATACCACCGTCGCATTCGGGCAGGTCAACATCCTGCTCACGGTCATGGTGCTGATTGACCTCACGCTGCCGGACGACTCCGCCTTCAAGGGTGTGGCGACCGGCATCGCAGCAGGCATCAAGCTGATCCCGCTGATCTTCGTGCTCTACCTGGCCGCCACTCGCCGGGTGCGCGCCGCGGTGGTGGCGCTCGGCACGTTCGCCGCCACCATCGCCGTCGGGTACGCGCTGGTGCCGCACGCGTCCGAGTACTACTACGCGGACCTGACGTTCCTGCACTCGAGCCACGTCGCACGGCTTTCCAATGACTGGAACCAGAGCCTGCTGGGCGCGGTGGGCCGGACCATCGGCAGCGAGCCCGGATCACGGTGGCTCATCCTGGTCCTGGTCGTCGGGCTGGCCGGGCTGGCGCTCGCCGCCGAGGCGGGGCGCCGCGGCGACGACGCCACCGGATACGGACTGTGCGCGGTCACCGGGCTGCTCGTGTCGCCGATCTCCTGGACCCACCACTGGGTGATGGCGGTGCCCGCGCTGCTACTGGCTGGGCTGGCGGTGTGGCGGCGACGTCACGAGGCGCCGGGCCAGGCACGGTTCTGGCTCGTGGTCATCGCGTTGATCGCGGCCATCGGGTGGACGGGCATCACCAGGCACCAGCCGAAGCTGACCGTCATAGAGCAGCTGCACCTGCCGGTCTTCTGGCTGGTGGTGAGCGAGATCTACGTCCTGGCCGGCCTCGGGGCCCTGGTGATCGCCGCGGCGGCCTTCGTGCGGCAGCGACTGCGCCGCAGCAGCACGGTGGCGGTTATGGCCGATCAGCCGCTTGCTGCCGCCGGGCAGCCGCCGAAAGAGCCCGGCGGCGGCCGGCGGCTACGCCCGCGGACATCGGAGTGACCCCCCCCGCCATGCCACCGCTGAGCTGGGCGTGGCTGAGGACGCCCGTGGGACCGGTGTCGGTGGGCTGCACCTCGGCGGGCGTGGCGCACGTCCGGTATGGCGCTTCCGCGGCAGCGCGAGTACAGGGCGGGGGCGGCCGTCCCGGCGACGCCGATCCGGCTCCGGCTGCGTTCGCAGACACAGCCCGCCAGGAGCTCACCGAGTACTTCAGCGGTGATCGCCCGGTCTTCGGCGTCGCGGTCGACTGGACGGCGATGACCGGGCCGCAGCGCCAGGTACTCAGCGTGCTGGCCGGATCCGTCAGCTATGGGCAGACCATCAGCTACGGCGCGCTCGCTCATGCTGCCGGTCTGACCGACGCCAGCCCCGCCGCCGACCGGCGGGACGACCAACCGAAGCCCGCCGCGGTGCTGGCCCGGGGTGACCACCGCCCGAGGCCCCCCGCGGGGCTCGCCGCGCGAAGCGTCGGCACCATCATGGCCGAGAACCCCATCCCGGTCATCGTGCCGTGCCACCGGGTCGTCGCCAGCGACGGCCTCGGCGGCTACAGCGGCGGCGCGGGCGTCGAGGTGAAACGCTGGCTGCTCATCCTGGAAGGCTCGCTGCCGCCGACGCTAGACTGGCAGCCCATGACCCGGCCCGACTGACGCACGCCGCGGCCGGCCGCCCGCGAGCGGCCGGCTAGTGCCCGTCCGGGTGGTACCGCTCGGCCGCGATCAGCGTGGCCGCGGCCCGGTGCAGCACCAGGAACTCCCCCTTGTGCAGCGGCGACCCTGCCAGCGGCTGGGCGCCGAGCACCGCGCACGCTGCCGCCAGCAAAACCGGCAGGTTCTCCCGGTGAGCGCAGATGATGACCGGCTCGTCGGCCGCGGCCAGGGCCGCCGCGGCCCGCTCCGCGTCGGCGCTGACACCGCGCTGCGCGCCGCCGCCGTCCATCCTCGTCACGTCGAAGGCCGGCTCGACCTCTACCTCGGCCCGTATCGCCGCGGCGTACGGGCGGACCGTCGCCTGGCACCGCTCCGCTGGCGCGCTGATCACTCGGCTCACCCCGAAGCAGCGCAGCAGAGACGTCAGCGACCAGGCGTCGCGCTCGCCTCGCCGGTCCAGCGGCCGGGAAAGATCGTTGCCTGACCAGTCGGACTTGCGGCCGGCCGAGGCGTGCCTGACCACGATCAGCGGCGTGGTACGGCGCGGCCCGGCCAGCGCCGCGGCCACGGTCTCGACGTCCCGCTCGTAGCTCAGCGCCACCCCGCCCGGCGGCGCGCCCTGGCCGGCCGCGTCCGCGCCGACCAGGCCAGCCG
>JBOHCP010000244.1:0-7594 GCA_050698875.1 Streptosporangiaceae bacterium
GCTAGGGTCAGGCGCCGCTGCCCGGTGGCCCGGGCCAGTCCACTGGCAGCAGTCGGAGGGGGAGTTAAAGGTTCGCGCCCGTGAGCCAACGCGCCGCCGTCCGCGGCATGAACTACGGCCGAAAGGACCGCGCTGGCTGGTGGCGCCGGCGGCGCTGGGCTGGCTAGTGGCGCCAGGAGCGCAGCGCGGCAATGTCGGCGTCGCTGCCGTCCATCCGCACGCGGGCAGCGCTGGTACGGCCCATTGTCCACACCGTCAGCTCGGCCGGAGTGCCAGCCACCGTGACGACCGGGGTTCGTGCGCGCGCGGTGATCCGGACCCGGCTGGTGCCGTCCCCGGCCGCGCGGCCGTCGGAGCGCACCAGCTCGACGCCGACCGGCGCGCGGCGGAGCAGTAGCCTGGCCAGCCGGAGGCGTCGCCACAGCTCGTCCGCCAGATCCAAGCCGATCTCCCGTGGCTGCCAGTCCGGCTGCGCCCGGCGGACGTCCTCATGGTGGACGAAATACTCGACGAGGTTCGCGCGCTCGTCCATGCCGGGCAGCGCGAACATCGACAGGCGCGGCGGCCCGGTCCTGATCAGCTCGACCAGCCGGGGAAACGGGGTCCGGGCCCGCAGCCGGCCCTGTACCCGGCGGGTGTAACCGGCCAGTGGCCCGCCCATCACGCCGGCCCCGGCATCCGGGCGGTGCTCGCGCAGCACCAGGTGCGCCGCAAGGTCCCCGGTCTGCCAGCCGTTGCACAGCGTCGGCTGGTCAGGCCCGAGCTCGGTCAGCAGGTCGCAGAGGGCCGTGCGCTCATTCCTGGCGTGCGTCACCGGAACTCCTCCGTGTACCGGCCGGGCGACCCCGGCCCTTCGCGGATGTTGTTTGGCTAACCGGGCTGAACCTGATGGTAAAGGACGGTGGCCGGGCGCGAGGTGCGCAGCCACGATCAGCCTGCGCGGCGGGTAGCGCTAGCCTGCTTGCTGTCCGAACAACCGGGAGGCGGGTCATGACGAGCGGCGCGGAGCCGCGGTCGGCAGCCGGGCCGCATGGCCTGCGGGCCGCTGCGGCGGCGCGGGAACTCACCGTGACGGTGCTGCTCGGCGCAGCCGGGGCAGGGCTGGTGTTCCTGGCGACCCGGCAGGGCTGGGCCCATGTCCGCACGATTCCGCCAAGACCGCTGCCGGCCAGCGACGTCACAGTCACCGGCGCCCAGCTGGTGCCCTACGCGGACGCGCTGGTGCTGGCCGCCCTGGGGACACTCGCGGCGGTGCTGGCAAGCCGCGGCCTGCTGCGGCGGATTATCGGCGCGGCGCTGGCTGCGCTCGGTGCCGCGCTCGCGGCTGCCGCGTTCACGGTGAGCACCGGGGCCGCGATCTCGGCCGCGAACGCTGGGGTAGGCCCCGCGGCCGCGAGCGCCGGGTCGGTCACGGACGGCAGTAGTGCCGCCGCCGCCGTGCCGAACATCGCGGGCGCAGCTCCGCACGTGACGCTCTCCGCCGGCGGCTGGCAGGCGATGGTCGTTGCCGGCGCTGCCGCCATGGTCGGAGCCGGGATCCTGGTGGTCTGCCGCGCCCGGAGACTCGCCGTCATGTCGAGCCGTTACGACTCCCCGGCAGGAGATGCCCGGCGCGGCGCCGCCGGCCAGGGGCGGGCACCAGGCCGCGCGCCCGACTCGGCGTCGATCTGGGAGGCGCTCAGCCGTGGCGACGACCCCACGGTGCTGTCTGCGGGGCGACCTCCTGACCCCCCGCAGGGCTGACTCGGAGGGTGACCCCGCAGGGCGGAATCCGGCGGTCCGGTCATCCCGTCCTAGATCGCCCGAACGGCGCGCAGCGCCAGAACTCAGTAATATCGCAGGGCACGGTCGGACCCTACGGCAGCTGCCCTTGGTCCGTGGTGCCGTTAGTCAAGCAAACCGGACAGGGGAAGCATGCCAGCACACGGGTCGGCGCCGCAGGAGGCCGTCGGGCTCCTGAGCAGGCTGCTGCTGGCTCAGGCCGGCGCCTGTGCCGCCATCGGCGTTGGCTACAGCCGGCGGAATATGCCCTGGCTGCTGCTGACCATCGTCGTGGCGGTGGCCCTGTGCGCGCTGGCCGCGCTGGTCCGCTCTGGCGGGCATGGCACCTGGCTAACCGCGATCACGATGGAGTCCGCCCTGGTCGCGATCGGGCTGTTCCGGTTCGCGTACGTCGACTACCTGGGCGGCACGCTGCTGGCCATCATCACCCTGGGCACACTGCTGCACCCGGCGGTGGCCAGCGCGTTCGCCGCCACGCCCGGCGAGCGCGAGCGGGCCGCGGATGATCTCCGACTGACCGACGAAGCCGCCGAGCTCCAGGGCAGCGTGGCTAGCCCGTGACGTGGCCATGGCAGACCGTTTGCCGGGCCAGTGCCGGCCAGCACGGTGCTGGCCTGGCGAGTGCTGGCCGGGTAGTCGGCCACGGCACGGCGGGGGGCGGCCAGCCGGCAGGCGGCCCCATCGCTACGCTTTTGAGGCAAGGCATCCCACCCGAGGGGACGGCAGATTCGCGTGAGCGTGCTTGACGACATCCTCGACGGAGTGCGTGCCGACCTCGTGATCCGCCAGCAGGCGACCCCGCTGGAGCGGCTAAAGGAGCTGGCGGCCAGGGCAGCGTCGCCCAGGGACGTGATGGCCGCCTTCGCCGGACCCGAGGTGTCCGTCATCGCCGAGGTCAAGCGGGCCAGCCCATCCAAGGGCGCGCTCGCCGCGATCGCCGACCCCGCGTCGCTCGCGGTCGACTACGAGGCGGGCGGCGCCGCCATCATCAGCGTCCTGACCGAGCAGCGTAAGTTCGGCGGCAGCGTCGCGGACCTCGCTGCAGTGCGGGAAGCCGTCGCCGTGCCGGTCTTGCGCAAGGACTTCATCGTCAGCTCTTACCAGCTCTGGGAGGCCCGCGCCTACGGAGCCGACCTCGTGCTGCTCATCGTCGCCGCGCTGGAGCAGAACGCGCTGGTGTCGCTCGTGGAACGGGCCGCGTCGATAGGACTGGTCCCGCTCGTCGAGGTGCACACCGAGGCTGAGCTGGACCGGGCAATCGACGCCAAGGCGACCGTGCTCGGCATCAATGCCAGGAACCTGGCCACCCTGGAGGTCGACCGGACGGTGTTCGCCCGGCTCGCGCCGAGCGTGCCGCGCGGCGTCGTCAAGGTAGCCGAGTCCGGCGTCCGTGGACCGCACGATCTGCTGGCGTACGCCGCGTCTGGCGCGGACGCGGTGCTCGTCGGCGAGAGCCTGGTGACCGGGAAGGATCCGAGGAGCGCGGTCGCCGACCTGGTGACGGCTGGCCTCCATCCGGCGCTGCGGTCGGGTCGCGGCCGGGGATCGGGTCGTGGCCGCGAGCCGGGCCCTGGCGCAGCGGGCGAGGACAAGGCATGACAGGCCCGCAGGAGGCCGGCCAGGCCCAGCACGCGCAGACCGCCTGGGCCGTCTCCGACTCGCCTGTCCCTGACGCGAGCGGTCACTTCGGCAGATTCGGCGGCCGGCTCGCGCCTGAGGCGCTGATGTCGGCGCTGGACGAGCTGACCGCGGAGTACGCGGCGGCGAAGGCTGACCCGGCGTTTCAGGCAGAGTACACCGCTTTGCTGCACGGCTACGCCGGCCGTCCGACGCTGCTCACCGAGGTGCCGCGGTTTGCCGCGCACGCCGGCGGGGGCCGCCTGTTTCTCAAGCGCGAGGACCTGTGCCACACCGGGTCCCACAAGATCAACAACGTGCTCGGCCAGGCGCTGCTGACCAAGCGGCTCGGCAAGCGGCGGGTCATTGCGGAGACCGGGGCCGGCCAGCACGGCGTGGCCGCCGCGACCGCCGCGGCCCTGCTCGGCCTTGACTGCACCGTCTACATGGGTGAGGAGGACACCAGGCGGCAGGCGCTCAACGTATCCCGGATGCGCATGCTCGGCGCCGAAGTGGTTCCGGTGACTATCGGCAGCCGGACCCTCAAGGACGCGATGAACGAGGCGTTCCGCAACTGGGTGTCGACCGTGGACTACACCCACTACTGCATCGGCTCGGTGGGCGGCCCGCACCCGTTCCCGATGATGGTCCGCGACTTCCAGCGCGTCATCGGCATCGAAGCGCGCGAGCAGATCCTTCAGGCCACAGGCCGGCTGCCGGACGCGGTGCTGGCGTGCGTCGGCGGTGGCTCCAACGCGATCGGCGTCTTCCACGCCTTCATCTCCGATACCCGTGTCGCGCTGCTCGGGTGCGAGGCGGGCGGCGATGGGCTGGAGACCGGCAGGAACGCCGCCACGCTCTCGTTCGGCTCGCCGGGGGTGCTGCACGGTATGCGGACCTACGTGCTGCAGGACGCCGACGGCCAGACGCTGGCGACGCACTCGATCTCGGCTGGCCTGGACTACCCGGGGGTCGGCCCGGAGCACGCCTGGCTGCGGGACACGGGCCGGGCCAGTTACCGGTCCATCACCGACGCGCAGGCGATGGACGCGTTCTTGCTGCTGTGCCGGACCGAGGGGATCATCCCCGCGATCGAGTCGTCGCACGCGCTGGCCGGGGCGCTGCAGGTCGGCCGCCAGCTAGGACCGGACGCGGTGCTGCTGGTCAACCTGTCCGGCCGGGGGGACAAGGACGTAGACATCGCGGCGAAGTGGTTCAGCCTGTGAGCGCGGTCGCTGCGGCATTCGAGCGCGCCGCGGCGGACGGCCGGGCTGCGCTCGTCGGCTATGTGCCCGCAGGCTTCCCGTCGGTGCCCGGCGCGATCGAGGCCGCGCTGGCCATGGCCGACGCGGGGGCGGACGTGATCGAGATCGGCCTGCCGTACTCCGACCCGCTGATCGACGGACCCGTCATCCAGGCGGCGGTACACCAGGCCCTCGTCGGCGGCACCACGGTGGCTGATGTCCTGCGTACCGTCGCCGCGCTCGCGGCGGCCGGGGTGCCGACGCTGATCATGACCTACTGGAATCCCGTCGAGCAGCACGGCGTGGAGCGTTTCGCCGCCGACCTGGCCGTGGCAGGCGGCAGCGGGCTCATCACTCCCGACCTGACCCCGGAGGAAGGCGGCCCTTGGCTGGCCGCGGCGGCCGAGCAGCGACTGGACCCGGTGTTCCTGGTCGCGCCCAGTTCCTCCGACGAGCGCATCGAGCTCATCACGTCGGTGTGCGGCGGGTTTGTCTATGCGGCATCGCTCATGGGCATCACCGGCGCCAGGGAATCGGTGAGCGGTCAGGCGGCCACGCTGGTGAGCCGGGTCAAAGAGCACACCAAGCTGCCGGTGGCGGTCGGCCTCGGGGTCAGCAACGGCGTTCAGGCGGCGCAGATCGCAGGCTTCGCCGACGGCGTGATCGTCGGTACGGCGTTCGTGCAGCGGCTGCTGACCGCGGACAGTTCGCAGGCGGGCCTGGCGGCCGTCCGCGAGCTGGCCGCCGAGCTGGCCGAGGGGGTCCGCTCCGGTCGGTAACGGATGATCTTGATCGGCGGCAAGGACCGGTCCTCGGCGGGGTCGTCCCCGGCCCGACACCGTGGTTTATAATTCTGAGGCAAGTGCGCTATGCCGTCTGACGGCAGGTGCACGGCAGGGCCAGAGTCGTCCCGCCTGACACTGATCAGGGCCAGAGTCGTCCCGATCCCAGCACCGCGTCCAGCACCAGTGGCGCGGCCAAGACGAGACGACGGGAGCGCACTGGATGGCAGCTGCCACCCCGCAGGCAGGCAGTGTTCCGCAGGCAAGCACAGTCCAGTCCGCCACGGGCCAGCGGCGCAGCGGCCTGTACGACAGCAGGAACGAGCACGACGCGTGCGGTGTCGGTTTCGTCGCCGACCTGACCGGCGAGCGCAAGCACGAGACGGTCGCCAGCGCGCTGACCGTGCTGCGCAATCTCGACCATCGCGGTGCCAAGGGTGCCGATCCTGAGGTCGGAGACGGGGCTGGCATTCTCACCCAGATGCCCGACGCCCTGCTGCGCGCCCGTTGTGAATTTGATCTTCCTCCGGCTGGCAGCTACGCAGCCGGGCTGGCCTTCCTGCCGACCGGGCCGGAGCATGCCGCCGTGCGAGCGGCCGTGGCGCAGATCGCGGCCGAGGAAGGGCTCGCCGTGGTCGGCTGGCGGGACCTGCCGCATGATCCGGCGTGCTGCGGGAGCGGATCGCGCGCGGTCATGCCGCAACTGGTCCAGGTGGTCGTGTCCGGGCTGGCCGGAGAGTTCGGCCCGGCGCTGGATCGCCTGGCCTACTGCCTGCGGAAGCGGGCCGAGCACGAGACCGGCCTGCAGGTGGCCAGCCTGTCCACTGCGACGATCGTGTACAAGGGCATGCTCACCGCGCTGCAGCTCGAGCCGTTCTTCCCTGACCTGACGGATCCGCTGTACACCTCGGCGATCGCGCTGGTGCACGCGCGGTTCTCGACCAACACCTTCCCGTCCTGGCCGCTGGCGCATCCGTACCGGCTGATCGCGCACAACGGCGAGATCAACACCATCCGCGGCAACCGGAACTGGATGCGCGCCCGCGAGGCGCAGCTCACCACCAGCGCGTTCGGCACCGGCGCCGGCGGGCGCGGGATCGAGCGGCTGCTGCCGATCATGGACGACACGGTGAGCGACTCCGCCAGCTTTGACGCCTGCCTTGAGCTCTTGCACCTCGGCGGCCGGTCGCTGCCGCACGCGGTGCTCATGATGATCCCGGAGCCGTGGGAGAACAACCCGGACATGGACCCGGCCCGGCGCGAGTTCTACCGGTTCCACGCCTCGCTGATGGAGCCCTGGGACGGCCCGGCGCTCATCGCGTTCACCGACGGCACGGTGATCGGCGCTGTGCTCGACCGCAACGGGCTGCGGCCAGGGCGGTACTGGGTGACCGATGACGGGCTGGTCGTACTGGCCAGCGAGGTTGGCGTGCTCGACATCCCGGCCGACCGGATCGTGCGCAAGGGCCGCCTGCAGCCTGGCCGCATCTTCCTGGCCGACACCGCGGCCGGCCGGATCATCGAGGACGAGGAGGTCAAGACTTCGCTGGCAGCCGAGCGCCCCTACGCGGAGTGGCTGCACGCTGGCATGATCCACCTGCGGAACCTGCCAGAACGGACCAGGGAGCTGCCGGATAGCCGGGTGCTCCTGATCGAGCAGCAGCTGTTCGGCTACACCGAGGAAGACCTTCGGGTGCTGCTCGCGCCGATGGCCCGCACCGGTGCCGAGCCGCTCGGCTCCATGGGCACGGACACCCCGCTGGCGGTGCTTTCTGACCGGCCGCGGTTGCTGTACGACTACTTCACCCAGTTGTTCGCGCAGGTCACTAACCCGCCGCTGGACGCCATCCGGGAGGAGCTGGTCACCGCGCTTGGCAGCTCGGTGGGGCCCGAGCACAACCTGCTCGATCCGGGACCGGCCTCCTGCCGGCAGATCGTGCTGCCGTACCCGGTGATCAGCGACACCGACCTGGCCAAGATCGTGCACGTCAACGACGACGGTGACCTGCCCGGGTTCGCGGCCCACGTGGTCGACGGCCGCTACGAGGTGGCAGGCGGCGGGCCGGGGCTGGCCGCCCGGATGGACGCGATCCGGGCCGAGGTGTCGGCGGCGATCGCGGCCGGGGCGCGCGTCATCGTGCTGTCCGACCGGGGCGCCGCCGCCGGCGG
>JBOHCP010000245.1:0-7582 GCA_050698875.1 Streptosporangiaceae bacterium
TCCGTAGACGACGTCGCCGACCAGCCCCGTGGCGCACCGTGGGTGCACAGCGGACAGATGCATCGCCAGGCCGTCGCTCAGCCGCTGCCGCTCGATAGCCAGGCTGGCGTCGACGCCGATCGAGCGCTCGCTTTCGACCGGCTCAAGCACCGCCATGGCGAGCACGATCACTGGCTGGTCGGCCAGGCCGAGTCGGCTCAGCGCCTCGCGGCTGCCCGCGCCGCCTTCAAGCGCGGTGCTGACCAGATCGGCGCGGAGCCGCCGCTCGACGTCGGCCCCGGCCCGGATGCGCAGCATATGGAGCGCGACCAGCCGGGCCGCGTCACACATCGCCTGCATGCGCTCCTCGCTGAGCGGCTGACGGACCGCCGCCCAGATCGACCCGAGCACTTCATCACCAGCCCGGACGGCGACGGCGACACGCGGGACCGAGAAATCCCCTGGTCCCTCGGCCGGCGGCTCGACGTAGACCGGCAGGTCGCTGCGATACAGATCGCGGAACACGCCCCGCTCGACGAGCAGCCGGGAGTATCGCTCCGGCACCTGGCGGCCGAGGATCGTCTCCACTCGTGATCGGTCAGCTTCATCCTGGCGACCGGAGAAGGCCAGCACCCGCGAGCTGCGATCTTCGATCGTCACCGGCGCATCGAGCAGCGCCGCGACCGCATTGGCCAGCGCGAACAGGTCACCGGATGGCATTCCGCCGAGGGTCTGCGGGCCGGCGTCGCCCACGTCGCCCTCGGCGAGCATGGACCGCAGCAACGCCGCTAGCTGCGCCCAGGAGGCGCCGCGGGTAAGCCCGAGCAGGGCAACTCCGGATTTCTCGACGGCGGCGGCAACCTCGGCGGAATGCGGCGCCGGTAGCCGCACCACCAGCCCCGCCGCATGGTGCCGACCGAGCGCGTGCAGCAGCCCCCTGATCTCCGCGGGCTCGCGCAGGCCGACGCCGAGAACCAGCGCGTTCTCTGGCAGCGCCGGCTCGTCGATCGGGTCGTAGATGACTACGCCGCCGATGGCGCCTGACTGCTCGGCATCCCCGTGGATGAGCTCAAGCAGCGTTGCGCCGAGGTCGTCGAGCACGCGGCCAAGGCTCGCCTGGGGACGCGGAATCACTGCACCACCCGAAGCTAGGAGTCGGACGGACAGCATACTTGGTCGGTACATATGAAATTTATGTCAATAGCTGGCCGAAGCAACCAAGCAAGGTCACAGTGACAGCCACTCGCTCGTGGTCGTTACGGCTTCTAGCTCGTCAGGAATGGGCTCGACGCCGATTCCTGGCTCCGTCGGCACACGCAGATGCCCGGACTCCAGCACGAACGGCACGGTGATGTCGGTTTGGTAATAACGGTCAGAAGCGGATGTATCGCCAGGCAAACTGAAGCCTGGCAACGCGGCAAGCGCGACGTTCGCGGCCCTGCCGAGCCCGGATTCCAGCATGCCGCCGCACCAAACCGGCACGCCGTGTGCGGCGCATACATCGTGGATCCGGCGTGCCTCGAGGTAGCCGCCGACCCGTCCCGGCTTGATGTTGACGATCTTGCAAGCGGCCAGCGTGATTGCCTGCGCCGCGGCGCGGGCCGAGGTTATGGACTCATCCAGGCAGACAGGGGTGCTGATGATCTTTGCCAGCTCGGCGTGCCCGAGTATGTCTTCCTCGTCCAGCGGCTGCTCTATCAGCAGCAGGCCGAACGGGTCGAGCCTGGCCAGCTGACGAGCGTCCGCCAGGGTGTACGCGGTGTTGGCATCTACCTGCAGCAGCACGTCGTCGCCGAACCGCTCCCGGACCGCACGGACGGGCTCGATGTCCCAGCCCGGCTCGATCTTCAGCTTGATCCGGACGTAGCCCGCATCGAGATAGCCGCCGACGGCGTCGAGCAGTTCCCCAGTCGAGTTCATGATGCCGACCGATACCCCGCACGGCACGCGATCATGAGTGGCCCCGAGCTCGCGCGCCAGCGTCCGGCCGGCAGCGCGGAGCTCTGCGTCGAGGACGGCCATCTCCAGTGCCGCCTTGGCCATCCGGTGTCCCTTGAACACCGACAGGGCAGGGGCGACGGAGCTCGCGTCCAGGCTCGGGCAGGCAGCGAGCGCGGGCACGAGGAAACGGCGCAGCACGTCGGCAGCGGCATCGACATATTCGGAGGAGTACAGCGGGTCGGACATCGCCACGCACTCGCCCCATCCCTCGGCGTCCGCGCTGACCGCACGTATCAGGAGGATGTCGCGCCACGTCTGCGTACCGAACGAGGTACGGAACGGGGCCACCAGTGGCATCCGGATTCTGCGCAGCTCTGCCCCTGTGAGCTTCATCGGCTCTCCTCCCTGTGTGCCGCATGACGCCTGATGACGTACCACCCTGTCTTGTCGAATCCGGCGATATCGCTGCCGGCAGCCATCGCCGTCGCGAGCACGTCGCGGACTGCGATACGCCACTGCTGGGCACAGCCCGGATCGGTGCGGCGCAAGTCCTCGACGTCGTGCGGTACAGCCACCAGCGATGTCTCTCCGGCCAGCTTCCCGGCCACCGGCTTGCCTTGGTCGGACCTCGCCAGCGCGATCACAGCGCCGCGTCTCCGCTCAGTCTCGGCGTCAGCAGGGCTGATCTTCCCCGTGCTCGCCGCCACCACCTCGGCAGCGGTCAGTTCCCACCGCACGAGCAGCCGGTCGGTGTCGCCGGTGCCGTTGATGCCATCGTTCATGCCGCCATAAAAATTCGGCAGGTACTCGCTCGCCACCGCGCCGAGCTTGACCAGGTTGAAGTAGGCATTCCGGCTGACCAGCGGGTCGAATGTCCACGCGATCTGACCGACGCAGCGCTGCATAGCCCAGGCACGCTGATGCTGCTTGAGCGCGAAGCCGATGCTCCGGCCGAGAGCTGCCGGCGATACCCCGGCCACATGGCTGTGCATCGCCGTGCCCGCCGGCGCGCTGAAAAAGCCGACACAGGCGCCCACCAGCTCGGCTCCGTCGAACGCGCCGCTGACGTAGTTACCCGCCTTGGTCAGCGCACGCAGCAGTTCCGTGGTCACCGGCGGGTTCTTCGGATCGGGCCGCCAGATCCTGTCGTAGAGCCGGTAGACCGCCTCCAGGTCATCGAGATCGGCTATCACCCGTACCTGCACTCCTGCCATGCGGGCTGCCGCCTCGGCCACTTGCGTCGCAGCCTCCGCTCCTCGCGCGGCCGCGCTCGCGCCACCCGGCCGGGCGTCGGCCGGCGGCCTGTGCAGGTCTGTTACGAAGTCCGTGCTCGCGACCTCGTCGGCGCTTGTCATGGCTGCCGCGCCGCGAGCACGCCCACGTGATCGGCCGAGATCGACCGCCCCCGGCCGACCAGATCGGCGATCAGCGCTGCCACCAGCGCGGCTCGGCGCGGGAGCTCGGCTATCAGCACGTGCTCGTCGTCAGCGTGAGCTCCGCCGCCGACCGCCCCGAGCCCGTCCAGAGTAGGCGTGCCCACGCCCGCCGTGAAGTTGCCGTCTGAGCCGCCGCCAACCGCTGCACAGGTAAGCGGCGGTAGCCCGAGCGTCGCGGCCAGCTGATCAGCGCGAGCGAACAGCCAGGCCGAAGCAGCCGAGTCCAGGGGCGGACGGTTGGCGCCCCCGGTTACCTCGAGGCGCGCACCGTCGAGCACGGGCCGCAGCGCGCGCATGGCGGCATCGACCCGGTCCTGCTCGGCGGTATCGCGCACCCGCACGTCCACCGCGAACTGTCCGGCGGCAGGCACGGTGTTGGTGGTGGTGCCCGCCGACATCAGGGTCGGCGTCACCGTCGTGCCCCGGCCTGCGTCGCCGATCGCGGTGATCGCCAGCAGCTGGTGAGCCAGCTCGAGGGTGGCGTTGACGCCCCGGTCTGGCTCCAGGCCAGCATGCGCGGCCCTGCCGTGGGCCAGGACCTCATACAGAGACACGCCCTTGCGCTCGGTCTTGAGCGCACCGCCATTGGCAGATGCCTCGAGAACCAGGGCTGCGGCGCAGCCTGTCGCCTCGGCCTCGATGAGCGCACGCGAGCTTGGCGAGCCGATTTCCTCGTCGCCGGTGACCAGCATCGTCACGCCTGAGCGGTCAGTGAGCCCGGCCACCGCATGCAGGGCAAGCACAATGCCCGCCTTCATGTCGAAGCAGCCAGGTCCGCGCAGCACTCCGTCGGTTACGCTGAACGGGCGCGTCAGCAGCGACCCCAGCGGCCACACGCTGTCGTGATGACACAGCAGCAGCACCCGCGAAGGCGCAGCTCCGAGCCGCCACCGCAGGTGCGTGCGGCCATCAACGACGATCCGATCCGGCGGTACACCGAGCCGTTCGGTGCCTATTCGCGCTACCAGGTCGGCGCTGCTGGCGACGGCGGACAAATCTGCCGACGGTGACTCGCACGTCACCAGCGCCTCGATATCGGCGAGCATGGTCGGCAGCACGGCCGCCATGCGCGATACGAGTGTCATCCGATCCCCCTCAGCTAACCTTCGGCGTTGCCCGCACGCCAAAGTGCAGGTACTTCTCTCCGGTCCGTAGCTGGTAGAAGGTCACTGGCGTCCACGTCTGCGCCTTCGGCTCCCTGACCACAAACAGGTTCTGCTCGATCGGAACCAGCGCGTACTCGGTGACCGGATCGGCCACGAGCTTGGCCAGCGGACCGGTGACCGTTGTCCGCAGGATCGGACCGTCGTCGCCGATCAGCACCTCAAGCCGTGAGCTAGCCCGCTCGTAGGTGCCGACATGAGGCTGCACGTCTACCGACACTGGCTCCGCGGGCGGGGACAGGGGGCGCGGCATGTCGACATCGGCGAGCTCGGCGAAGATCTCGCGGTACAGGTCCTGGTATAGGTCGCGCGCGCTGCCGCCGTTGGTCAGCAGCGTCACCGCCAGACCTTCGTCGGGCAGCAGCCGCAGGAACGCCGACTGACCGATCGTGTTGCCGTCGTGCCCGATGAGCCGACGCCCGTTCCAGTCGAACCGAATCCAGCCGATCCCCCACGAGTCGCCGAGGGTGTACCTGTCGGGCAGTTCCGCTTGCAGCTGCGTCATGGCTGCCGCGCTCGCGGCGTCGAGCACCCTGGCCCCCCCTGGGCCTACGCCCCCGGTCAGGTGCATCCGCGCGAAGCCGAGCAGGTCGGCGACGGTCGAGCCGATGACGCCAGCCGGGCCCAGTGACCGGGGCAGCATCCAGACCGGTGCCCTCGACGGCTCCTCCGTTCCCTCACTGACGTGCCCTACAGCTGCCCGGTACAGCAGCGCCTCTTCGGGCAGGGTGATCGTGTGCTCGAGGCCGAGCGGGGTGAAGATCCGGTCCCTGACCGCACCGTCCCACGTGCCGCCGGTCAGCTTCTCGATCACGCGGCCCGCCAGCACGAAGCCGGAGTTGCAGTAAGACCAGGTGGCGCCCAGCGGATGATTCTGGGCAACCTCCCCGAGGCCCGCCACGTACTTCTCGACGCAGTCGCCGCCGCGACCGGTGTCGGTGAACACGTCGCCGTCGATCCCGCTGGTGTGCGTCAGCAGATGCCGTATGGTTACCTGCTTGGTCACGTCCGGGTCGGCCAGTCGCAACTCAGGGAGTACCTCAGCAACCGGCCCATCAAGGCTCGCCAGGCCCTGATCGACCAGCTGCATGAGGACTGTCGTTGTCCAGACCTTCGTGATCGACCCGATCTGGAACACCGTGTCCTTGGTTACCTCGACGCCGGTGTCCTTGTTCAGCACGCCGAAGGCGGCCTCGACGAGCTCGTCCTCCCGTCCTTGCCCAACCCGCAGAATACCGAGCGCGGCTCCTGGCACGCGGTGCCGCTCCGCGAGCGCAGCCAGGCGTCGCTGCCAGTGCCCGGCATCGAGCCGGGGACGCCGCGAACCTGTCGAGTCGCCGGCGTACTGCTCGACCCAGTCGACGACCCTGCGGTTGAAGTCGAGCCGGTGCGAGGGCTTGCCGTCGAGGATGAACAGGTGCGACCCGTCTGGATAGAGCACAAGCCGGGTCGGCACGCCGCGTTCGCGCAGCGCAGTGTGCCACTGCTTTGCCTGGTCGACCGGACAGCGCAGGTCGGCGGCTCCGTGCACGATCAGGGTCGGCGTGCGCACGCCCGCCACCTGCGCCATCGGGGACATGACGTCGTATCGGCCGTCATTATCGAAGGATGGGCCGGTCAGCTCGTACTCGCTGAGGAAGTGCCCGGCGTCTGAGCTGCCCGCCATGCTGTGCAGGTCGCTGACCACACCGCCAGCCACTGCCGCCGCGAACCTGTCGTCGCGGCTGGTCAGGTAGCAGGTCATGAAGCCGCCGTAGCTATAGCCGGTCACCGCCAGCCGCCTGGCGTCGGCGATCCCTGCCGCGACGAGCTGGTCGACTGGCTCAAGGAAGTCCTGAGCGTCGGCCTCCCCCCAGGCGCCCCGCGTGGCGGTGAAGAAGTGCTCGCCATAGCCGTCGCTAGCACGCGGGTTGACGAGCAAGATCGTCCAGCCGCGGGACGCCAGTTCCTGATGGTACAGATGCACTGGGTCGGCCGCGCCGTTCCACGCGTTGTGCGGACCGCCGTGGATGTCGAGCAGCAGCGGCTGCGGTCCGTCGGCGGCCGCGTCGCGAATCAGCCAGCCGGGTACGACAGTGCCGTCGGAGATGGTGAACTCGCGCTCCTCGCGGACAAACAGTTCGGTGTCGGTCAGGTTCGTGCCGTGCTCGGTGCGCACCGTCTCGTTGCCGCTGCCGATATCGACAAGCGCGACCTCGCCATAGGAGGTAGGCGTGGCCAGCACGATCGCCGCGGCACCGCTGGCCACTGACATCCCGGCAACGTTGCGGCCCGCACCAGTGACGAGCGGGCGGGGGTCGCCGCCCTCGGTGGACACCACGTACACGTGGGTGCAGCCGCGATCTCGGACACAGAACAGCACGCTGCGCCCGTCTTCGCTCAGCTGCGGCAACGCGCCCGGGTACCCTGGACCGCCGGGCATGACGTTCCGGTCAAGCGGGGCGGCCAGATCCTCGACCGGGCCTCCGCTCAGCGGTATCCGGAGCAGGCCGGCCTGGCCCGTGGGGGGACCTACCGTGCCGACGACGAGCAGCGCCGAGCCGTCGGCGCTCCAGCTGACCGGACCACCCGCCCCGTCCGGGAGGCCCGCCAGCTCCGGTGTCGCGGCGACATTGGCAACGTCCAGCACGTAGACGGGTGCCCGCATCTTGAGATCCGCATCAGGCGCGGTGGCCGCGCAGAACGCGACCTTCCCCGAATCTGGCGACCAGGCCGGGCCGCCCGCGTGCCAGTCACCGCTCGTCACCTGACGGCACTGCTTGTCCGCAAGGGTGAGCACGTGCAGGTGCTGGCGCATGGTGCGCAGCAATCCTGCGCCGTCGGCCTGGTAGTCGAGCCGGTCTGTCACGATCGGCGCAGACGCGCGACTGGCGCGGGCCTTGTCGTCCTCACCGGCGGCGGCGTGCAGGTCTACCGCAGCGGCGAAGGCGATCTTCGAGCCATCCGGGCTCCACACCGGGGCACCGGCACCGAGCGGCAGCGTGGTCAGCTGCTCGGGTTCCCCGCCGCTCGCCGGGAGCAGCCACAGCTGCGCAGGACCGTCCTGTGCGCGCAGGAATGCGA
>JBOHCP010000246.1:0-7577 GCA_050698875.1 Streptosporangiaceae bacterium
CTGCTCGGCCAGCGCGGCCGCGGGCAGCCGCCCGGCTCGCTCACCTGCCTCCGCCCACAGACGCTCGATGGTGTCCCACATTGCGCGGAAGTCGCCGGCCGTCTGCCCCGCGCGAAACTGCACCCGCTCCGGGTGCCGTCGGTCCAGCTCGGCGCTGACGAAATCGCTCACGTCAACGCCGTTGACCGTGACATTACTGAGGTAACCGGAGATGCTCACGTTCACCAGCCAGCCGTCCCGGATCGTGACGCCCGTCAGGTCACAGTCGGTGAACCGCGCACCGCGCAGGTCCGCGACGTCGAACCGAGTGCCCCGGAATTCCGTGCTGCCGCCGCCCTCGCCGGCGTAGAACCGGTGCGGCCCGAACTGCGCCTCCGTCGGTTCGCCGGGCGAGCCCGGAGCCGGGTCGGCCGGATCGTTGGTTGCTGTCATGGACCGCACGTTAACGCTGATTCCGGACGATGTGCGTCCGGGAACGCGCTGACACCCAGCCATCCATGCCCGTGAGCCATGTCACGATCTGGCGGCAGCGAGCCGCCAGGCAGCAGGCCGCCGGACCAGCCGCCTTAGGAGCGGAACGCGGCGTAGATGATCGCGGCCAGCCGGTCGATCATCTCGTCCCTGGGGAGCCGGACCTCGGTGCCCATCAGGTAGTTGATCCGCTCGAGCATCATCAGGCAGGCCACGGCGGTGAGCTCCGCGTGCTCGGTGCGCAGCCCGTCGCCGGCCGGGCCGCCGTCCGCGGCGGTCATGCCCTGGGTCATGACCTCAGACAGCCGGAAGAGAACCTGCAGCCCGTCACTGAACACGCTCTCGCCGACAATCTCAGCCTGGCTGAGGATCCGGATTACGGTGGCGTGGGTGCCGTAGGTGTCGCAGAACCGCTCCACCCACCGTCGCAGCGCTGCGCGTCCCGCCTCGTTGCTCGTGACGACCGGGAACTCATCGGTGATCTCTGCCATGTCGACCAGGGCGTCGCGCAGCAGCGTCCGGAAGAGGTCGTCCTTGTTGGCGAAGTACAGATAGAAGGTGCCGTGCGAGGTCTTGGCGCGGCGGACGATGTCCTCGACCCGGGCTCCCTGGAAGCCTGCCTGCCCGAACTCGGCGAGGCCGGCCTCGAGCAGCCTGCGGACGGTCTCTCGACCGTGCGCGCCCAGCTCCCGCTGCAGGGCTGGTACGCCGCCGTCGACCGAGGGCCGCACCGGCTGTGCTCCGCCGGGAGCGCGATTGCTCAGCTGTCCGCCCCTTTTGTGCCCGTCGCCGTCAGTCGGCGCCGCACCTTGCTGGCCGACCGGGCTTACCTTCGCCCCCGGCTGGAACTGCCCGCACGCCGGGTGCGCTTCCCTAACATGACACGGCGCGCCGTCGCGCCGCGCAGCGTCGTACTGGCTGGCCAGTGTGTCCGACACATGTCCGGAGACTAGCCCGTGATCAGCCTCGCAGCCACGGCGGGGGGTCGATGGTGGTCGACAGGGTACCGCGCGCAGCCGTCCGTCTTGCCGCGACCAGTTAACCAGACGGATCGCCGGTGAGTCGCTCTTTGCGGCGAAAGCTCCGCGCCGCACGGCCGCGCCGCAGGTAGATAGGCTGTCACGGGCACCGGCCGGAAGCGATAGCTGACGGCCGTATCAGGTGACGCAAGCGTCATTGTTTGCATCGAATTAGCGGATCGTGCGGAAATAGAGACCATGAGTCGCGACAGAGCCGGGGCTGGAACCGTGCTCGGGCAGCAGCCTGCCCGGCCGCAGCCCGGGGTTACCCCGGCCGGCGCGATGGCAAGAAAGGCCGCTGCCGAGAACTTCCCGGTCGCCCTGCGGATGCTTCCGCGCCGGTACCGGGACCACCTGATGGCCGTGTACACCTACGCGCGGACGGTGGATGACTTCGGCGACGAAGCCCAGAAAGACCAGCGGCTGGGCCTGCTGGCCGCCCTGCGCGAGGACCTGGGGCTGCTCTACACGGGCCCGCCCGGCAGCCCGCCCGCCCATCAGGCGGTGCGCGGCCTCACCAGCGTCGTGACGGACTGTGCTATCCCGATGCAGCCCTTTCGTGATCTCATCGCGGCCAACGAGCAGGACCAGGTCGTGTTCCGGTACCAGACCTTCGACGACCTGCTCGGCTACTGCCAGCTGTCGGCGAACCCGGTCGGTCAGATTGTGCTGTACGTGTTCGGTTGCTATACGCCGGAGCGGGCCGACCTCTCCGATGCTGTCTGCAGCGCGCTGCAGGTCATCGAGCACCTGCAAGACGTCGCCGAGGACTTCCGGGCCGGGCGCGTCTATCTTCCTCTCGACGACCTGCGCAGCCACGGCTGCAGCGAGCAGGACCTGGCGGGGACCGCTACATCGTCGCAGCTTCGGGGCCTGATCGCAGCCGAGGCCGGCCGGGCAGCAGAGCTCCTGGCGGCGGGCGCGCCGCTGGTGGGTCAGCTCCGCGGAGCGGCGCGGGTCGCGGTGGCCGGCTACCTGGCCGGCGGCCGGGCGGCGCTGGCCGCCCTCGCGCGGGCCCGCTATGACGTGCTTGCGGTCACTCCCGGGCCGTCGAAGGGCCGCACGGCCGCCGCATTCGCCAGCGCGCTGGTGCGAGGCCGGTGAGTCAGTGACTCTCAGTGCACCGCACACCGCGGATGTGAGTGCTGCCTACCGGCGCTGCGAGACGATCACCCGGCAGGAGGCTAAGAACTTCGCCTATGGCATCGCCCTGCTTCCTGGTGACAAGAGGCGGGCGCTATCGGCGATCTATGCCCTCGCCCGTCGCATCGACGACATCGGCGACGGCACGCTGCCGACCGCCCGGAAGCTCGAAGAGCTGAGCGCGACGCGAGCGGCAGTCACCGCGCTCGCGGCCGGGACCGCAGCCGACACCGCCGCGACTGGTGACCCGGTGCTGATCGCGCTGCACGATGCCGCCAGCCGGTTCGTCATCCCGCTGGCCGCCTTCGGCGAGCTGATCGAGGGCTGCGAGGCGGACGTGCGCGGCGACCGGTACGACACGTTCGAGCAGCTCGAGCACTACTGCCGGTGCGTGGCGGGGTCTATCGGCCGGCTGTCGCTCGGCGTGTTCGGCAGCAGCGACCCGCCGGCCGCCGAGTCGCTGGCCGACTCCCTCGGTATCGCATTGCAGCTCACGAACATCCTGCGTGACGTGCGCGAGGATCTCGGCAATGGCCGCGTCTACCTCCCCGCCGAGGACCTGACCCGGTTCGGCTGCGTCCTGATCCCGGCGGGGCAGGCCGGGGAGGGTACCGCGCCCGCCGAGGGCACCGCCTCGGGCGAGGGCACGATCGACGGGCCGATGGCTGACCTGATGCGGTTTGAGGCGGATCGCGGGCGAAGCTGGTACGCCGTCGGCTTGCGGCTGCTGCCGCTGCTCGACCGCCGCAGCGCGGCGTGCACCGGCGCGATGGCGGGGATCTACCGGCGGCTGCTCGAGCACATCGCGGCCAGCCCGCAGGCCGCGCTGGCCGCGCGGATGTCCCTGCCTGGCCGGGAGAAGGCGATGATCGCGGCCGCTGCGCTCACCGGCATCGGCAGGCCGCGGCCGGGTCGCCGCTCGCCGGGAGCCCGGTCATGACCGGGCGGCGGGTGGTCGTGATCGGCGGCGGCCTGGCCGGCATTACCGCCGCGATCCAGCTGCGTGACGCCGGCCTGGAGGTGACGCTGCTCGAGTCGCGCCCGCGGCTGGGCGGCGCGGCGACGTCCTACCCGCGGGCCGGGCTGATGATCGACAACGGCCAGCACGTGTTCCTGCGCTGCTGCACGAGCTACCAGGGGCTGCTGTCCCGGCTGGGCATGACGGGCTCGGTGGCCATCCAGGACCGTTTCGACGTGACCGTGCTCGGCCCGGACGGCCAGGCTCGGCTGCGCCGCAGCGCGCTGCCGAGTCCGCTGCACCTGGCCAGGGCGCTGCTCGGCTACCGGCTGCTGCCGCTGGCCGAGCGCGCCAGGGTCGGCCGGGCGGCACTGGCGTTCTGGCGCGCCGACCCGGCCAGTCCGGTGCTTGACCGCGAGTCTCTCGGGGACTGGCTGGCAGCCCGCGGCCAGGGCGAGCGAGCCCGGCGGCGTCTCTGGGACCTGTTCATCATCTCGGCGCTGAACATCGACGGCGACCAGGCCAGCGCCGCGCTCGCGGCCAAGGTCATCAAGACGGCGCTGCTCGGCCGCAGCGACGCCGCCGACATCGGCATCGCGACGGTACCGCTCGGGCGGCTGCACGCCGAGGCGACGGCCAGCCTGCTCGCGCGGCTAGGCGCTCAGATCCGGCTGGGAGCGCGGGCAACCGCGGTCGAGCCGCGAGCCGACGGCGGCTTCCTGGTGCGCCTCGGGCGGGGCGAGGTCGCTGCGGCGGACGACGCCGTGCCGGATCGCGAGCCGGGGCAGTCGCTCCCGGCCGACGGCGTCGTGCTGGCCGTGCCAGCTGACCAGGCGGCCCGGCTGGCCGGACCCGCCGGTGTGGCCGGGGTCGCCGACTGGGCCGGCCTTGGCCACTCGCCGATCGTCAACGTGCACGTGAGGTACGACCGCAGAGTCATGAACCTGCCCTTCGTCGCGGCCGTAGATTCGCCCGTCCAGTGGGTATTCGACAAGACCAGGCAGGCCGGCGTTCCTGACGGTCAGTACCTGGCGGTCTCGGTATCGGCCGCCGACCATCTCGTCGAGGCGCCCACCGCGGCCATCCGTGCGCTGTTCGAGCCGGAGCTCGCGCGGCTCTTCCCGGCCGCCGCGGGTGCCGTGATCAGGGATTTCTTCGTGACCAGGGAGCGTCGAGCGACGTTCAGGCAGGGCCAGGGATCGGGGGCACTGCGACCCGGCGCCGGAACCTCGGTGCCAGGACTTGTGCTGGCCGGTGCGTGGACCGCCACCGGCTGGCCGGACACCATGGAGGGTGCGGTGCGAAGCGGACATAGTGCAGCGCGGGAGGTCACCCGCGCGCTGGCCTCGCCGCCAGCGGCAGGCCTCGCCGCGGGGTCGTCGCCCCCGGTCGGCACCGAGCTGGACTCTGCCTGGTCGGGTGCCTCATGACGGTCACCATGCCGGCCGGTGTGCAGACGGCGCGCGACCTGACCGGCCCGGCGATCGCAGGCGCGGTGAGCAGGCTGAGCCCGGCGGTCCGGGCGGTGGCCGCCTACCATCTTGGCCTCGCCGATGCCAGCGGCGCCCCGGTGTCCGGCGGCGGGACTGGCAAGGCGCTGCGGCCCGCCCTCGCGCTGCTCTCGGCGCGGGCGGCCGGAACTGCCCCGGAACGCGGCGTCGTGCCCGCCGCCGCGGTCGAACTCGTGCACAACTTCTCGCTGCTGCACGACGACATCATGGACGGCGACACCGAGCGCCGGCATCAGCCCACCGCCTGGACGGTGTACGGCGTGGGCGCGGCCATCCTGGCCGGTGACGCGCTCCTGGCCCTGGCTCAGGACGTCCTGCTGGAGAACCAGCCGTACGGCGTGTGGGCGGCGCGCTGCCTCTCGGCGGCCGTGCAGCGCCTGATCGCCGGCCAGGGGGCAGACCTGGCGTTCGAGCGCCGCGACGACGTCACCGTCGAGGAGTGCCTGGACATGGCCGGGGACAAGACTGCCGCGCTGATGGCCTGCGCGTGCAGCATCGGGGTGATCTACGTCGGCGGGTCGGCGAACCTGGCCATGAGCCTGAGCGGCTTCGGCGCCCACGCGGGACTGTCCTTCCAGCTCGTGGACGACCTGCTCGGCATCTGGGGCGCACCGCAGATCACCGGGAAGCCTGTCGGGTCCGACTTGCGGGCGCGTAAGAAGTCGGTACCGGTGGTGGCCGCGCTGACCAGCGGCACCCCGGCTGGCCGCGAGCTGGCGGCGCTGCTCGCCAGCCCCGAGCCGCTGACCGAGGACGAAGTCGGCCGGGCCACCGCCCTGGTCGAGCAGGCTGGCGGCAAGGAGCGGATCGAAGCGATGGCCTACGCCGAGCTGGCCTCGGCGCTGACCTGCCTCGCCGAGGCGGACATGCCCGAGGATGTGCGCGCCGAGTTCGCCGCGATCGCCGAGTTCATCACGGCCCGCCAATGGTGACTCGCGGGGCTGTCCGGCCAGGCACTGACGGAGTGCCATGGCCGGCCGGCCGGACCGGCGGCAGGCCGCCAGCCGACCGGCAAGCGGTCCGCGCCGGACTGGACCGGGCGGTGCGCCACCTGACCGGGCTGCAGGACCCGGCCGGATGGTGGCAGGGCGAGCTGGAGACCAACGTCTCCATGGACGCCGAGGACCTGCTGCTGCGCGAGTTCCTGGGCATCCGCACCGCCGAGGAAACCGAGGCGGCGGCGCGCTGGATCAGGTCGCAGCAGCGCACCGACGGCACGTGGGCGAATTTCCACGGTGGCGACGCCGAACTGTCGACCACGGTCGAGGCGTACGTGGCGCTGCGGCTCGCGGGCGACCCGGTCGGGGCAGACCACATGGCGCGGGCGGCGAAGTGGATCTCCAGCAGCGGCGGCATCCCGGCTACCAGGGTGTTCACCCGGATCTGGCTGGCGCTGTTCGGGGAGTGGCCGTGGGACCGGCTGCCGGTCATCCCGCCCGAGCTGATCTACCTGCCGCGCTGGGTGCCGCTCAACGTGTACGACTGGGCGTGCTGGGCACGCCAGACGATTGTGCCGCTGACGGTCGTCTGCACGCTCCGGCCCGTCCGCCCGCTGCCGTTCAGCCTCGCCGAGCTCGCGGGGCCGGCCAGCACCGCGCCCGCTGGCAGCTGGCTGGACGACCCGTGGAGCAAGGTCTTCCGCGGCCTGGACCGCGGGCTGCGCACGCTGGAGCGCAGGCTCCGCCGGGTCCGGGCTAAGACGGCGCTGCGGACCGCCGCCTACCGCCGGTGCGCCGAGTGGATCATTGCCAGGCAGGAGCGCGACGGCTGCTGGGGCGGCATCCAGCCGCCGTGGGTGTACTCGCTGCTGGCGCTGCACCTGCTCGGCTACGGGCTCGACCACCCGGTCATCGTCCGTGGCCTCCAGGGCCTCCGCCGGTTCACCATCATCGAGGACGCGGCCGAGGGCAAGCTGCGCCGGCTGGAGGCGTGCCAGTCGCCGGTCTGGGACACGGTGCTGGCCATGGTCGCGCTGGCCGACGCCGGCCTGCCGGCCGATCACCCGGCGCTGCAGGCGGCGGCCCGCTGGGTGCTCGCCGAGGAGATCCGCGGGCCTGGTGACTGGCAGGTGCAGCGGCCCGGCCTGGAGCCGTCGGGGTGGGCGTTCGAGTTCGACAACGACGGCTACCCGGACGTGGACGACACGGCCGAGGTCGTGCTCGCGCTCGGGCGGGTCGAGCAGCCCGACGACGCGACGGCGGCCGCGGCAGGCGCCGCTGCCGCCCGCGCGCTGACCTGGCTGACTGGCATGCAGTCGCGCGACGGCGGCTGGGGTGCGTTCGACGCCGACAACACCTCCCGTCTCGTCACCAAGCTCCCCTTCTGTGACTTCGGCGAGGTCATCGACCCGCCATCGGCCGATGTGACCGCGCACACCGTGGAGGCGCTCGCGGCGGCGGGCCTCGGGGCGAGCCGCGCGGCGCGGCGCGGCGTGGCCTGGCTGCTGCGCAACCAGGAGCCCGACGGGTCGTGGTT
>JBOHCP010000247.1:0-7561 GCA_050698875.1 Streptosporangiaceae bacterium
CGGCCTGGACCGCTACGCTCCCAGGCGCTGACATGGGTAATACGCCAGACCACCCCCGGCACGCCGACTGACCAGCAGAAACAAGCACAAGATCAACTTATCCAGGAAACTCGGGCTAGGCGGCGGGTCTCCCGCCGGTCAAGCTGCACGAGGGCAGGCACACCGCCGCTTCCCTCGGCGCGACGCAGAGGTCGACCCGGAGATCCGCCGCAAGACCCTCGGCCACGCCGACCAGCGCATGATGAGCCACTACACGCACATCGAGCAGGCCGTCTACCGGGCAGCCGCTAAGAGCGCCGCCGGGTACGTCGCGGAGGCAGGCTCATGACCGCGTGCGTCCTTCCTGCGTCCATTCCGGCGACTGTGATCTTGCCAGGCCACAGCGGCTACGAGTGACCGCTCAGCCGTTCCCGCAGGTGAGAGCGGAGGGTGTGGGATTCGAACCCACGAGAACACTCGCGCGCCCTAACGGTTTTCAAGACCGTCGCCCTCGGCCACTAGGCGAACCCTCCGCGTCAACCATAGCGGTGCCGCGCCAGCGGCCGGACGAGCCAATCAGCTGAGTAGGCTCAGATGAAAGGAGGCGCGGATGCTCCCGCCGTACGGGCTGTCGGCAGTGGTCACGCAGTGGCAGTTCGCGCCGGTCGTGACCGGGCTGGTCGCCGTGCTCGCGGGGCTGTACGGCTGGGGCGTGGTCCGGGTAGCGCGCCGCCATCCCGCGCGGCCGTGGCCACCGTGGCGCACCGCGTTGTTCGGCGCAGGACTGCTGGTCATCGTCGTCGCGACCCAGAGCGGCATCGGTGCCTACGATGACGTGCTGTTCTACGACCACATGATCCAGCATCTGTTGCTGCTCATGGTGGCGCCGGCACTGCTCATCGCGAGTCAACCGCTGACGCTGCTGCTGCACGCCAGCCGGAACCCGCTGCACACCTGGGCGAAGCGGGTTGTCAGGTCACCGGTCGCGAGCTTCCTGACCTGGCCGGTCTTCGGGACCATCTGCTACGGGCTCGCGGTCCTGGCCGCCCATCTGACTGCGCTCGCGACCTATGTGGCGCAGAACCAGGCCGCGCACGACGCCGAGCACGCGCTCTTCCTGCTCATCGGCTACCTGTTCTTGCTGCCCATCCTCGGCACCGAGCCGATCCGCTGGCGGCTGTCCTACCCGGTCAGGTTTGTGCTGCTGGTGCTGCTCATGCCCATCGATACCTTCACCGGGGTGGCGCTCGGCTATGGCAGCGCGACATCGCCCGGCGTACCGACTGGCCCAAGGCCAGCCTGGGCGCCGAGCCCGGTGTCGGACCTGCATACCGGCGGTGCGGTCATGTGGGTCGGCGGCGATGCCATCATGTTCGGGCTGATGATGATCGTCTTCCTGATGTGGGCGCGCGACGAGCGCGTCGCCGTCAGCGGCCGCAGTTTCTTCGAGCGGGCGCGGCGGGAGAACCTCGCCTCGCTGCTCGCCTCGGCCGAGCGGGCCCCGGCGGGGCCTGCTGCCGCCGGAGGCGGTGACGCCGATCCTGGGCTGCTGGCCGGCAGCCGGGGAAGCATCGATGACGACGAGCATCTTGCCGCTTACAACGAGTATCTGGCCAGGCTGAACCGGCAGCACGACCCGGCTGGCTGACGGCGGAATTAACCGGCCATCGAGGGCGTACCGCAAGGCTGCAGTTCGACGCACCGCGGCCCGACGAGTCGGAGTGGCCCCTCCGGCGCTGTTCCCGGCAAGTTTTTTCGGTCGCGGTTGAACCGTCCCGGCGGCCGGCCCGTGCTAACGATCAGCACCCTGCCATGGCCGCACCCGTTGGCATGGTGCGTCGCCCACCGGGCGAGGGCAGCGGACTAGTGGCCCCGTCCGCTGCCCGGCCCGGCGGGTCAAGGCCGCGACACGCCGGCCCACGTTTTCTACGCCAATCTAGGGAATCCGCTAGATCGGCTCATACTCTCCTGTGCATGGACCCGGTGCGGAATCCGTACGCCCCTGGCGCGGGCCAGCGACCGCCCGAGCTTGCCGGGCGGGACCGCGAGATCCGCCAGTTCGAGATCGTGCTCGAGCGGGTCGCGCGCGGCCGTCCCGAGCGGAGCATGGTGCTGACCGGGCTGCGCGGCGTGGGGAAGACCGTGCTGCTCAACTCGTTCCGGTCCATGGCGATGCAGCGTCTGTGGGGCACGGGCAAGCTTGAGGGGCGCCCTGACCAGTCGATCCGCCGGCCGGTGGCCAGCGCGCTGCATATGGCGGTGCGGGAACTCGCGCCCCGGCACCGGGCTCCGGATCGGGTCGATCTTTTCCTCGGCGTGCTCAAGGCATTCGCGGCGAAGGACGGTCGGACGGTCAAAGGCTCGACCTGGGCGCAACTCGGCATCGAGGTGCCCGCCGTGCGCGGCCGGGCCGACTCAGGCGACCTCGAAGTCGATCTCACCGAATTGTTCGCTGATGCCGCCTCGGTTGCGGCGGACCTCGGCGTCGGCGTCGCGCTGTTCGTGGATGAGATGCAGGACGTGCCGGCGGCCGACATCTCGGCGCTGTGCGCGGCTTGTCACGAGCTCTCGCAGAGCGGCGGCCCGCTGATCGTCGTGGGTGCCGGACTGCCCCACCTGCCTTCGGTGCTGTCGGCGAGCAAGAGCTACTCGGAGCGGCTGTTCCGGTATGTCGCCATCGACCGGCTGGACAGGGAGTCGGCTGATGTGGCGCTGCTCGCTCCTGCCCGGCGCGAGGGCGCTGACTTCGAGCCCGCGGCCCTCGACGCGCTGTACGCAGCGGCAGACGGGTACCCGTACTTTGTACAAGCGTACGGCAAGGTCACCTGGGACGTGGCGGCGTGCAGCCTGGTTACGGCGCATGACGTGAGTGTGGCCGGGCCCATCGCGGCGGGTGAGCTCGCGATTGGCTTCTTCGGGAGCAGGTATGAGCGCGCGACGCCCGCTGAGCGCGACTACATGCGGGCAATGGCGCTGCTCGGCGACGAGCCGGTGCCGACGGCTCAGGTTGCCGAGGAACTCGGCCGCAAGCCGTCGAGCGTGTCCCCGGCCAGGGACAATCTTATCAAAAAGGGCCTGATCTACAGCTCCGAGCGCGGGCTGATCGCCTTCACCGTCCCGCACTTCGGCCGGTTCCTGCGCACTCAGCCCGCGTGAGCGCTGGCGGCTCCTGAGGGTAGGTCGGACCGATATCTGGTGGAATCTAGCACCGTCTAGCGCTCGGCATAGACGTCAGTAGAGAGCGGCATATCGGTCCGGACGGGTGCGGTCGGCGTAGTTGCCGCGCCGACTGCCGGCCATGACGCGCGCGCGTACCGCGGCCGGACGCGGCCGCGCGCGGTCGGCGACGCGGGCCAAGGCAGCGTCTGCCCGGTGACCGAGTCCACCAGCGCAACGCGGATGGCGGGCCGGCGCTGCTGCAGGTAGATGGCGAATACCAGATCCGCTGGCATGCCGTCGTGGGCACTCGGATACACGACGTATCGCCAGCACAGCTCGCGCCAGACATCCGCCGGGGCGTCCGACGTGATCAGCGGGGAGTATCGGCGCCATGGCCTGCTCCGGCGCAAGGCCGCCAGGGTCCGCTGCGCCGGTACGTCTCGGAGCTCGCACGGTTCGGAGTAGCCCAGCCGGATCAAGCCTTCGCCGATCTCTGGTGAGAGCGCGCCGATGAGCAGCATCTCGACGACCAGAAGGGCGACAAGCTGAATTGCGCTCACGACGGCCGGCCGGCCGATGGCCGGCAGTCCGATAGTGGCGAGCCCGGCGAGTGCCAGCAGCGCCGACCTAGCGATCGTGCGCGCGCCGACAGGCGCCGTGCTGAGATTCCCGAAACAGCCGCAGCCGACCTCCGGGCGGCTGGCGCGCAGTTCGACGAGGGCACAGGTGGCGACCACGAAGAACAGGCATGACGCCAGCCGGATCGAGGTCGCGGGGGGTCCTTCGCCAATCGGGCCGGCGGTCAGGACGAGGCCCGCGCCGAGGCTTAACTCGACCAGGCACAGGGCCACCGCCGCGGGCCGGCGCAGGTATGCAGGGAAGTGCGCCGTCGGCCCGAATGCCTCGCCGACCGAGCCGGCTCGCAGCACGTGCACGAGCCTCGTCCCGCAGGCGCCGAGAAGCATGGCCGCGAGCAACGGGATCTGCACTTCTCGGAGGCTAGCCAGCAGGCTCACGGGTCACTCGCCCATCGAGACGGTGGCGTTGAAGCAGCCGCGTTCGAGCTCGCCGCCGAGCGCGATGAAGCTCGCCATGGTGAGGTCGACGACTCGGCCGCGCGGGGACGTGCCGCACGTGACGCAGCGATCATTGAACAATCGGGCAATGGATGCGCAGCCAGTTACCGGAACCAGACAGTGACTGCCGGTGCAGTCGTTCCTGATGCGGAGCAGGCTGCCGATAGCGAGATAGGGCATCCGGGCATAACCCTGGCGGAGGCCGGTCACCGCGTCCTCGGCGCAGCCAGTTTCCGGATCCAGCGCAGGATAGTCGGCACCCAGCACGCCCGGTACCTCGTTGCGTGGCTCGTGCCAGGTTGCCGAGCCGGCGATGACGCGCGGCACCCGGCCGTTCACCAGTGGCGCAGCCGGAATCCTGGCGGCCGGGTAGCCGGGCTGCGAGGTGGCCGGGATGAGCCCCACGAGCTCATCGCCGCGCCGACGGCCGATGATGTCCACCAGGAAGCCGGGCTCGAGCGTCGGGAAGCGCACCTGGATCCGGCCGGCAGCCTGCCGATGGAGAACGACCAACTGCGGCTCGCGGGTCGCACCCTCGTCAATAAGCAGCCCGTCGGCGCTGCACTCGGCGATCACGCCGGTCACCCGGCCGATGTTGGCCCAGATCCGGTCCGCCACGTCGCGGTGGCCTGGGTGCAGCCTGACGACGACGTTGTCGTCCTGCCGCAGCGCCGCGGGCTCTAACAGGCGACCGCGCCAGGCGACCGCGTCCGGGGTGAGGGTGAAGCGCTGCTCGTATTCCGCATCGCCGATGACAAGCACGTGCGGGCTGACATCGAGGACGGTTCCCCACACGGTCCGCGGCAGCTGGTCGCTGTCCGCGAAACCGGTGTGCCAGGCTTCCGCCGCGGCGGACGGACCGATCGCGCTCTCCCGGCCAGCCCTGGCGGACTCCGCGGCGGCCGGGGCCGCGGTGCGGCCCGCTGGAACCTGTTCCGCCCCCAGCTCCGCACCGGCTGGATCGGCGAGCGGCCGAGAGATCCCACTGAGGTCGGGCGCCCGGCGAAACACCGCCGCCTTCAGCAGGCGGCGCCGCGCCACCATAGCGGGGTCGGCCGACAAGCGGGCGTCAGCCGGTGCGAGATGTGCTGCCAGGACGCCCGCCTGGGCAGTTGCCGTTGTCGTGGTCGCGCCGCAGAGCTGGCTGCCGGAGAGGTTGCTGGCACCGGAGAGTTGCGGGCCGAAGGGGCGGGCGCCAGAGCGGGCGGCGCCCGAGGCCGTGCATCGGTCACAGCAGGCGAAGCTCGCTGGCGCGCTCGGCACCTGAACCTCCGGCTCCTGACTACCTGTCCCCTGATTCACCTAGCCTCACGACGATGCGTACCACCCGAGCCTCCAGTCAAGCGGTTTGGGTGAGCTTTCTGGTCCTCGGCGCCAGACATGCCGCCGAGGACCAGATTGGCCGCGCCGCCGCTGCGCGATACATCCCCCTTGACTCGCCGTGACACTCCGTGACTCGCCGTGACGTGGGCTAACTGACTGTACTGGTAACAGGCTGAGTACGGTTGGTGTGTGAGCGTCGGGGGCGATCACACTGGCACCACCGGGCACGCGCACGCCGTCGGGGCTGCGTCGCGGGCCGGTTGCGGGCGCGCGGCTGACGGAGATGATGGTGTCGCCGATCATTACGATGGCCGGGCGCTCGGCGGCAGTGTCCCGACCGCCCCGACATCCCCGCGGGCGGCGGCTGCGCTCGGCCAGGTTCCGTCAGCGAGGGTTGCCCCGCCCGGCGATATCGTCGATGGCCCGGCCGGTCTGAGTGACCCGGACTTCCTTGACTACGTGCGAATGCGCAGAGGAGCACTGCTGCGGACGGCGTACCTGCTGACCGGGAACGTGGCAGACGCCGAGGACCTGGTCCAGTCGGCGCTTGCCAAGACCTACCTTGCCTGGGATCGAATCGAAGATCGTGGCGCGCTCGACGGCTACGTCCGCCGGGCCATCATCAATACGCACATCTCCTGGTGGCGCCGCCGCCGCGTGCAGGAATACCCGACGGACGAGGTCCCGGACCAGGCGGTGGCCGATCATGCGACCAGCAGTGCCCTTCAGCAGACGATTCGCCAGGCCGTTGACCGCCTTCCCCAGCGCATGCGCGCCGCGATCATGCTGCGGTATTACGACGACATGACGGAAGCGGAGGTCGCGGAGGTGCTTGGCGTGAGCGTCGGGACCGTGAAAAGCACGGTAGCCCGGGCCGTCGCCAAGCTGCGGATCGACGCTGACCTCCAGCCCGACTAAGTGCTTGTAAATTAATAACACGCTGATATCTGTGTCGGCCGCTGTTACGGCGGTTGCGGGGCGGCGAGGCTGTAGTTCCATTCGGGGTGCCAGTCGTGTCGGCGGAGGCGCCGGCTGTCCTCCAGGTCCCGCACCTCCTGGTCGCTGATCCTGATGCCCTTGGGGTACTCGGCCTGGTCCAGCTCCGCCGCTACCGTCAGCCCGGTCCTGGTCCGGGTGCTGGCGATCAGGCTGACGATGACCTCGTGGCTGGTCAGCGGCCGGCCGCGCCAGTTCATCGAGATCTGGCTGAACAGCCGGTGCTCGATCTTGTTCCACCTGGAGGTGCCGGGCGGGAAGTGGCAGACGGTGATGGCCAGGCCGGTCTGGGCGGCCAGCGCCGCCAGCTCGGTCTTCCACAGCCGGGTCCGGTAGCCGCTGGACCCGCCGCCGTCGGCGCAGATCAGCAGCCGGGTGGCGCCGGGGCAGGCGGGCTGGCCGGCCTTCTGCCACCAGGTGCGGATGGTCTGGACCGCGAACGCGGCGGTGTCATGGTCGGTGCCCACGCTGACCCAGCCGGCGCCGGCGGCGATGTCGTACACCCCGCAGGGGGTGACCTTGCCCAGCTCCTTGCCGGTGAAGTCGTGCACCTTCACCCGCTCCGGCTCGCCCCTGGGCCGCCATTCCCGGCCGCCGTTCCTGAAGTTGCCGGCGTTCTCCTTCTTCCTGGCGTCCACGCTGATCACCGGCTGGCCTGCTGCCTGGTGGGCGCTGGCCTGCTCGCTGATATAGCGGAACTGGGCGTCCCGGTCGGCGTGCCGGCCGCCCTCGGCGGTCTTGGCGTTGCCCTGCAGGCTGAAATGCTCCTCGCGCAGCAGCCTGGCCACCGTCGGCGCCGACACCTGGTGCCCGGCCCGGCCCAGCCCCGCGGCCAGGTTCCGCAGCGACAACGTCGTCCACCGCAGCGGCGACTCCGGATCCCCCCGCCAGCCCGGCTCCACCAGGCCCAGCAGCGCCACCACCACGCCCGGATCGGTCACCGACACGCTCTTGCGGCCCCCGCCCGGCGCCCGCGCCCGCCGCAGCGGCTCGCCGCCGGCCTCCAGCTCGGCCACCCCGGCCGACAC